>CAMCQY010000003.1 GCA_945877135.1 Candidatus Kuenenia stuttgartensis | reverse complement strand
CACTGGCTCACGATCAGCCCGCCCACGATCGCGATCCCGAGCGGCCAACGGACCTCCGCGCCCGGGCCTGTGCCGAGCGCCAGCGGCAGTCCACCGAACAGGGCGGCGAGCGTCGTCATCGTGATCGGACGGAACCGCAGGATGCAGGCCTCCACGATGGCGTCGGCGGCCTTCAGGCCTCGCGTGCGTTCGGCATCGAGTGCGAAGTCGATCATCATGATCGCGTTTTTCTTCACGATCCCGATCAGCAGGATGATGCCGATCAGCGACATCACGTTGAGCTCTTTGCCAAACCAGAGCAGTGCCAAGAGCGCGCCCAGGCCGGCGCTGGGAATCGTCGAGAGGATCGTCAGCGGATGCACGAAGCTTTCGTAGAGGATTCCCAGCACGATGTAGACCGCGATGACCGCCGCGAGGATGAGGAGCGGCTGATCGACGAGCGAGGCGCGGAACATCTGCGCGGTTCCGGCAAAACGGCCCTGCAAGGTTGCGGGCATCGCCAGATCGTCCACGACCTGCTCCACCGCCTCCACCGCCTCGCCCAGCGACACCCCGGCCGCCAGATTGAAAGACACCGTCGCTGAGGGAAACTGGCCGGTGTGATTGACCATCAAGGGGGCATTGGCGGGGGCGATCGTGCAGAGTGAATCGAGCGGAATCTGCGCCCCGTCGCGGCCCGTCACCCGCAGAAATCGCAGCGAATCCGGCCCCTCGAGGAACTCCGGCTCCAGCCCCATCACCACCCTGTATTGGCCTCGCGGTCGATACATGATCGAGACGTACCGTTGCCCGAAGGCGTCGTAGAGCGCATCGTCGATCTGCTGCAACGTAACCCCGAATCGGGCGGCCTCGTCGCGGTCGATTATCAGTCCCGCCTGCAGCCCGCGGTTCTGCTGGTCGCTGCGCACATCGACCAGTTCGGGCAGCCCCCGCATCGCGGCCAGCAGCTTCGGACCCCAGGCGTTGAGGTCGCCGAGCGTGTCGGCCCGGAGGGTGTATTGATACTGCGCGCTGCTGAGGCGGCCACCGATGCGGAGATCCTGCACCGGCTGCATCACCAACATCGCGCCGGGCAGGGATGCCAGCGACTGCCGCAGGCGATCAACCACGCGTTCGGCGCTGAGCCCGCGTTCTTCCTTCGGCTTGAGCGTGATGAACATCCTCGCCGTATTGGGGCTGCCGCCCGTCGCGGCTCCGGTCGATCCTGTCACGCCAGCCACGGCCGGGTCCTCGTGAATCGCCAGGGAAAACGCCGTCAGAAGCCGGCTCATCGTCTGAAACGATGTGTCCTGATCGGCGTCGAGCGTGGCGGCAATGCGGCCGTTGTCCTGCTGCGGAAAGAATCCCTTCGGCACGATCACGTAGAGATAGACGGTGAGCGCCATCGTCGCGAGGTTGACAACCATCGTCAGCCGCGGATGCCGCATCACCACCGCCAGCGCCCGCGCATACCAGTCGGTGATCGCCGTGAGGACCCGCTCGGTCCAGCGGTCTGCCCAGCCGCGCTCCCGTGCCGCGGCGGGCCGCAGCAGCCACGCGCACATCATGGGCGTGAGTGTCAGCGACACCACCATCGATACCCCGATTGCCACGGAGAGCGTCACGGCGAACTCGCGGAACAATCGCCCGACGATGCCACCCATGCAGAGGATCGGGATGAACACGGCCACGAGCGAGACGCTGATCGACAGCACGGTGAAGCCGATCTCCCGCGCTCCTGCGACCGCCGCGGCCATCGGCTTCAAGCCGGCCTCTCGGTACCGCGTGATGTTTTCCAGCACCACGATGGCGTCGTCCACCACGAACCCGGTGGCGATCGTAAGCGCCATCAGCGACAGGTTGTCGAGGCTGTAGCCGAGGAAGTGCATGGCGGCGAAGGTGCTCACCAGCGACACCGGCACCGCCACGCTGGGCACGAGCGTGGCCCGCACGTCCCGAAGAAAGACGAACACCACCAGCACCACCAGCCCCACCGACAAGAGCAGCGTGTGCTGCACGTCGGCGATGCTCGCCCGGATCGCCGCCGTGCGGTCCATCGGCATCGTCAGTTCCATGCCGGCTGGGATCTGTGCCCGCAGCTGCGGCAGGAGCGCCATGACGTTGTCCACCGTGCGGATGATGTTGGCGGTAGGCTGCCGGTAGACGATCACCAGAATCGTCGGCTGCCCGTTGTAGACGCCGGCTACGCGTGTGTCCTGTACGGAGTCGGTGACCGTCGCGACGTCGCCTAGCCGCACCGGTGCCCCACGGCGGAATGCCACGATGATCTCCCGGTACTCGTCGGCCTGGAACAGCTGGTCGGTGGTGGCGATCGACCACGACGCCGTGCCGTCGTCGATGATTCCCTTGGGTCGGTTGGCGTTGGCGTTCTGCACGGCCTGGCGAACCACGTCGAGCCCGATCCCAAACCGCTCGAGCACGGTCGGATTGACGCTCACCCGCACGGCGGGAGACGAGCCGCCGCTGATCGTCACCTGCCCCACTCCCGGCACCTGCGAGAGCTTTGTCTGCACGATCGTGGCTGCTGCGTCCTGCAGTTGAGGTCGGTTGTGCAGCGGCGATGTCATGACGAGAATCATGATCGGCGCGTCGGCGGGGTTCACCTTGTAGGCGGTGGGGTTTGCAGGGAGATTCGCCGGCAGGCGGCCGCGGGCAGCATTGATTCCCGCCTGCACGTCGCGGACGGCGGCATCGATGTCGCGGTTCAGGTCGAACTGCAGCGTCACCCCCGTCTGGCCAAGCGCGCTCGAGGAGGTCATCTCGCTGATGCCTGCGATCAGGCCGAACTGCCGCTCCAGGGGCGTGGCGACGGCCGATGCCATCGTCTCGGGGCTGGCACCGGGCAGGCCGGCGCCGACGCTCACCGTGGGATATTCCACCTGTGGCAGCGGCGATACGGGCAGCAGAAAGTAGCAGATCGCACCGGCGAGCGTGATCGCGATCGCCAGCAGCGACGTGCCCACCGGTCGCCGGATGAACCACTCGGAGAAGTGCATCACGCGGACTCCCGGCGGAACCAACGGCCGAGCCTGTCGAACCACAGGTAGGTGACGGGCGTGGTGTAGAGCGTGAGCAACTGGCTGAAGATTAACCCGCCGATGATCGTGATGCCCAGCGGCCGCCGGAGTTCCGAGCCCACCCCGGTGCCCATCGCCAGCGGCACTGCGCCGAGGAGTGCTGCCATCGTGGTCATCATGATCGGTCGAAACCGCAGCAGGCAGGCCTGCCGGATCGCCTCGGCGGGGCCCACGTGGCGGCCGTCGATGCCGTTGCGCTCCGCATCCAACGCGAAATCGATCATCATGATCGCGTTCTTCTTCACGATGCCGATCAGCAGGATGATGCCGATCAGTGCGATCACGCTCAGCTCCATCCGGTAGAGCAGCAGCGCCAGCAGGGCCCCCACGCCGGCACTCGGCAGCGTCGAGAGGATCGTCACGGGATGGATCGTGCTCTCGTAGAGCACGCCGAGCACGATATACACCGTGACGATCGCCGCCAGAATGAGCAGCAGCTGGTTGTCGAGCGATGCCTGGAATGCCGCTGCCGTCCCCTGAAACGCCGTCTGGATGCTGGCTGGCATGCCGATGGTGTTCCGTGCCGCGTCGATGGCCTGCACCGCGGCCCCCAGCGAGGCTCCCGGGGCGAGGTTGAACGACACCGTCACCACGGGGAACTGCCCCTGATGGTTCACCGCCAGCGGCGTGGTCGTCTCCTCGATCCGCGTGACAGCGCTCAGCGGCACACGGCTGCCGCCCCGTTCGCCGGCCCCCGACTCCGTGCCGCCCTCCACCGCGTTGCCTCCGCCGGGCACGCTGACGTACATCTGCCCGATGTCGCTGGGGTTGTTGCGGTATTCGGGCTGCACCTCGAGCACCACGCGGTATTGATTGAGCTGCGTGTAGAGAATCGAGATCTGCCGCTGCCCGAAGGCGTCGTAGAGCGCGTCGTCGATCATCTGCGGCGTGATTCCCAGCCGTGAGGCGGTGTCGCGGTCGATCACGACGCGGGTCTGGAGGCCCTGGTTCTGCTGGTCGCTCGTCACGTCGCTCAATTCGGGCAGCGATTGCAGACGCTCCACGAACCGCGGCGCCCACGCCGCCAGTTCGTCGTCGTCGGGCGACTCCAGGCTGTATTGATACTGCGTGCGGCTCACGCGGGTCTCCACCGAGAGGTCCTGCACGGGCTGCATGAACAGCGTGATCCCCTCCACGCCGGCCAGCCGTGTCTGCAGCCGCCGGATGAGTTCGGTCGCGGAGATTCGCCGCTCCTCCAAGGGCGTGAGGTTGATCTGGATGCGGCCGCTGTTGACCGTGGTATTGATGCCGTCGATTCCGATGAAGCTCGACAGGCTCGCGACGGCGGGATCCTCCAGGATCGCCCGGTTGAGCTGCTGCTGCCGCACCGCCATCTCGTCGAACGAGATGCTCTGCCTCGCCTCCGAGATGCCGAGGATCACGCCCGTGTCCTGCACCGGGAAGAAGCCCTTGGGCACGAGGGCGTAGAGCTGCGCTGTCGCCAGCATCGTGAGCAGGGCGACGGCCATGGTCGCCACCTGATGCCGCAGGACGAATCCGAGCGTGGCGGCGTAGACCCACAGCAACCCGTCGAACACCGCCTCGCTGGCCCGATAGAGCGAGCCTCGGCGAGCCGTTTCGTGGTGCGTCAGGAGTGTGGCGCACATCATCGGCGTGAGCGTCAGGGAGACGATCGCCGAGACGATGATCGTGACGCTGAGGGTGACGGCAAACTCCCGGAACAGTTCCCCGACGATGTCGCCCATGAACAGCAGCGGGATGAGCACGGCGATCAGCGACACGCTCAGGCTCACGATCGTGAAGCCGATCTCGGCAGATCCTTTCAGGGCCGCGGCCAGCGGCGACTCCCCCTGTTCCAGGTAGCGGACGATGTTCTCGATCATCACGATCGCGTCGTCCACGACGAATCCCGTCGAGATCGTCAGGGCCATCAGGGTCAGGTTGTTCAGGCTGTATCCCAACGCCTGCATCACAGCGAACGTGCCCACGAGCGAGAGCGGCACAGCCACGCCCGGAATCAGCGTGGCGGTGACAT
This sequence comes from Candidatus Kuenenia stuttgartensis, assembly GCA_945877135.1. Taxonomy (GTDB): domain Bacteria; phylum Planctomycetota; class Planctomycetia; order Pirellulales; family UBA1268; genus CAMCQY01. Next base: position 82,104 of record CAMCQY010000003.1, on the reverse strand, counting down.
TTCGCAGGAACAGAAAGATAATGAACACGACCAGCCCGATGGTCAGCAGGAGTTCATGCTGCACACCCTCGATACTGGCCCGGATCGTGATGGTGCGGTCGGTGAGCACGTGCAGCGATATGGCCGCCGGCAGTGATGCCTGCAGCTGCGGCAGCAGTGCCTTGATGCTGTCAACGACGGCGATGATGTTCGCCCCCGGCTGCCGGTGGATGTTGACGATCACCGCCGGCACGTCGTTCATCCAGGCCGCCTGCCGTACGTTCTCGGCGCCGTCGATCACGCGGGCGACGTCGGCCAGCTGGATCGGGGCGTTGTTGCGGTAGCCGATGATCAGCTCGCGAAATTGGTCGCTGGTGAGGAGCTGGTCGTTGGCGCTGATCGTGTAGGCCTGCCGGCGGCCGTCGAAGCTCCCCTTCGCCTGGTTCACGCTGGCCTGCACGAGCGCCGTGCGCAGGTTTTCGAGGTTGAGTCCCATGCTCGACAGCGCTGTGGGGTTGGCCTGAATGCGGATGGCCGGCTTCTGCCCGCCCGAGATGGCCACCAGCCCCACGCCCGACAGCTGCGAGATCTTCTGCGCCAGCCGTGTGTCGGCGAGGTCTTGCACCTTCGTCAGCGGCAGCGTGTCGCTGGTCAGCGCCAGCGTGAGGATCGGCGCGTCTGCGGGGTTGGTTTTGGTGTAGATCGGCGGGTTGGGCAGGTCACGGGGCAGGAATGTCGTCGCCGAGTTGATCGCCGCCTGCACCTGCTGGGTGGCCACATCGATGTTCAGATTGAGGTTGAACCGCAGCGTGATGACCGAGCAGCCCTCCGAACTCGTGGAGGTCATCTGCGTCAGGCCGGGCACCTGCCCGAACTGCCGCTCGAGCGGCGCGGTCACCGAGGAGGCCATCACGTCGGGGCTGGCGCCGGGATAGAACGTGAGCACCTGAATGGTCGGGTAATCGACCTGAGGCAGTGCCGAGACGGGGAGTTGACGGTAGGCGACCAGGCCCGCCAGCAGGATGGCCAGCATCAGAAGGCCGGTGGCCACCGGCCTCAGGATGAACGGCCGCGATAGGCTCATGGTTCAGGCTCTCGCGACATCCGCCGGGCAGGCCGGTGGTCAGCCTGCGCCCTGGCCGGAGGTCTTGGCCGGGACGCCGCGGACAGCCACCTTGGCCTTGTTGTTGAGTTTGTCGATGCCGGTGGTCACGACCAATTCATCGGGCACGAGTCCGCTGACGATCGCTACCTGATCGCCTTGGGATGCGCCGGTGATGACGGGCCTCAGCTCCACCGTCGAATCGGGCTGCACCACGTAGACGAACGTCGATTGTGGCCCATGCTGCACGGCTGCCGCCGGAATCACGGTCGCGCCGCGGATCGTCTCCACCAGCAGACGCGCATTGACGAATTGGTTTGGGAACAGCGTGTTGTCCTCGTTCGGAAACACGGCCTTGATTTTAACGGTTCCGGTCGACGAATCGACCTGGTTGTCGATGGCCAGCAGCGTTCCACTGGCGAGCTTCGTCTTGAAATCGCGGTTGTAGGCGTCCACGGTGAGCTTCCCGCTGGCGGCGAGCGCCCGCTGCACGCGCACGATCTCGTCCTGCGGAATGGTGAACAGGACGGCGATCGGATGGAACTGGGCGATGACGGCCAGCCCGGCGGGGTCGTTGGCCCGGACGATGTTGCCGGGGTCGACCAGTCTCAGGCCGATCCGGCCGCTGATGGGAGCCGTGATCCTGCAGTAGTCGAGCTGCAGCCTCACGTTGTCGATGACACCCTGATCGATCTTGATCGCGGCCTCACACTGCTGCACCATTGTCCGCTGTGCGTCGATCTGCTGCTCGGTGACCTGCTTGCGATCGGCCAGTGACTGGTAACGCTCCAGGTCCCGCTCTGCCGTCCGCAACGCGGCCTCGCCTCTGGCAAGCGCGCCTTCGGCCTGCGTGAGCTGCACTTCGTAGGGTCGCGGATCGATCTCGGCGAGCAGATCTCCTGCCTCCACGGTCTGCCCCTCCCGAAAGGCCACCTTGAGAAGTTGGCCTTCCACGCGACTGCGGATCGTGACGGTGTTGTCGGCGACGACCGCGCCGAGCCCGTTGAGATAGAGGTCGAGGTCGGCCTGCCGGGCCGCGATGGCCGTCACCGGCACCACCCGCGCCGCCGCCGCCTTGGCCTGAAGGGGCTGAGGACGGATCAACGCGACAGCCCGCTCCACGATCCCTGGGTCGCGATAGTAGGCCGTGCCAGCCCCTGCGGCCATCACGAGCCAGACGGCCGCGGGCCACCACGAACGGCGGCGGCGCGGCGCGACCGCCGGAGCAAGTTCGGCGCTGGCCGGGTCTGACAGCATAGGCAACGCAGTCGTACAAAAGGCTGGCAACCGTGGGTTTCCGCCCGACGGTATCGCTCGGATCCGCACCGGACGAATTCGTGGAAAAAGGCCTCGCGTGGCTCTTTCTCCAGCCCGTCAAGGTTACTCGACCGCCCGTCGCTCTTCAACGACGTCTCAGCCTGCCATGAATCCTCTCAGCGTGGCGAGGTTGCCACGATCCTGATCGGGACACGCCTTCCCGTCGGGGCCCTCCTTCGGCGTCTCAAGGATCAGGGGGATCTTCGCCAGTTTGGGGTGGTTCATGATCAGTCGGAAGGCCTCGGGGCCTATTTTCCCCATTCCGATCGACTCATGGCGGTCAACCCGCGAGCCGCGTTCCCGCTTCGAGTCATTGGCATGGATCACCTTCAGCCGGTCGAGGCCGATGGCGGCATCGAACTCGGCCAGCGTGCGATCGAGTTCCTTCTTGGGGGACAGCCCGTAGCCCGCAGCGAACACATGGCACGTGTCGAGGCAGACGGCCACGCGGGCGGCGTGGCCGGCCGCATCGATCGTCTTCAGCATCGCCGCGATCTCCTCGAAGGAGTCGCCGAGGCAGGAGCCCTGGCCGGCCGTCGTCTCGATGAGGATGCCGGAGGAGAGGCCTCGGGTGCGGGTGAGCGCTGAGGCGATGCCGTCGGCGGCCCGCTGCACCGCCTCGCCGCGTGGCTGTTCGCCGGCGGCGCCGGGGTGGGCCACCACCCAGAGAATGTCGAGTTGGGCAGCCCGTTCGAGTTCTGTCACGAGTCCATCGATCGACTTCTTCCGGAGCGTTGGATCGGCAGTCGCGGGATTGATCAGATACGAATCGTGGGCTACGACGAGCGATAGCCCTGCCGCTTTGACCGCAGCCTTGAAGGCCTCCGCGGCGGCGTCGTCGATCGGGGAAACATCCCAGCGGTTGATGTTGCGGGTGAATACCTGCAGGCATTGGCAGCCGGTCTCCACGGCTCTCTCCACCGCCCGGCTGAGTCCGCCGGCAATCGATTGGTGAGCGCCCACCACCCGACCGGAGTTGCGTCGCCGCGGCGCGACAGCAGGCTTGGCTGGGGCTTTTCGGCGGGAGCGCCGGGCTGGTGGTCGGCTTGTTTGTCGCGTTGTTTTTGGTTTCATGCGATTCTGGTACGACGACGGGGAGCGGGTGAGCTCGCGGCGCACGAGCCGCGGGAGTCTACGTTTTTCGGGCGGTTTAGACCGGCCGTGGCCCGCACGGTGTGCCGTTGCCGCGGCCACGGCCGACAATCGGTTTTGACGGGCCGACTGTGGCCCGTACACTTTGTGAGTTCTTTGGTGAACATCTTCTGAAAGTGCCGGCCGTGGGCAACATCCTGTCGATCATTGTTGCGGGAGCTCTTGCCGCGTTGGGTGGCACGGCGATCGCCGTGGCCCTGCGGCCGATCCGTGCCGCGCGACGGGCCGAGCAGTTGGCCCGCATCCAACGGGATTTCCACCGGCAACGGGAGCAGTTGGAGGCTAAGTTCATCGACCGGGCGGCCGCCACGGGCAAGCCACGGGGCCTGATGTGGACGAAAGTCGCCTTCGACGACGACGTGATCTATGTCCGCGACCGACGCAACCGGGGCCTGAAGGCGCTGGTGGCAATCGAGGTGAGCTTCGAGGCGGTGGAAGGGGGCGGCATGGAGGAAGTCGAGGCGGTCTCGAATGTGCGGGCAGCCACGGCGGAATTCTCCTACGACGGCACTCGCTGGTGCACGGCGGGCCGCGTCTACTTCAACCTCGCGCCGTCGGCAGCCGTGAAGTATCTCAGCGCTGATCTCGAACTCGTGGCGGAAGAGCACGCCGCAGCACGAACCTGACGCCGGCAGGCAGTCGGGGAAGACTGGGGCGAGTGTGCCGGTTGTGCCAGGAAGAGGGCGAACAGGCCCCTCTGCCGCCGATAGAATCGGATAAGGGGGCATCGCGTGATCGGCATTAGTGCTGGCGTTCGCGCCGAACTGATCAAGGTCATGGTCGCGACGCTCGGCCTGGCGGGCGTGCTGGGGCAGAGCCGTGCGCTGGCCGTCGAGGGACTGGCGGCCCCGTCGCCAGGGATGTCGCTGGCTCCCGCAGTGCCGCCGGAGCGAGTCGCCGAGGGCCACCTGCGCCGGGCCCGTGAACTCGCCCTCTCCTCCTGCGAACTGGCCAAGAAATGTGACTGGCACGCGGTCGATGGCTACTACACGGCCTGCGAGGAGGCCTGGAACGCCATCTGGACCTGCCCGGGATCGCGGGAGATTCTCTGCGAGGCTTCGGAAATCTACGCCGACGCGTTGCAGGGGTTGCTTGAATCCGCCCACTGCCATGGCCGGCTCACGGGGCAGGGGCTGATCGTTGGCCCGACGTGGAATCCGGTCTGCGTGCCCATTCAGACACGGTCGTTGCCCGTCGGAGCAGACGGCATCGAGTCGATCGAAGCGGCATGCCGTCCGGACGACACGCGGATCTCGCGGCGGCACGTTCGCGGCGGGTTCGGCCTCCCGGTGTCGGTACGGTTGGCCAACGGTGCCGAAGGAAGCGTGTCGAGGGATTTCGCGCCGACGCGGCAGTCGATCGCCGCCACTGCGGTGCTGCGGTTCCAGATGCCTGGCGAGGAAAATGCGCTGGAAAAATTCTCGGGCCCGTTGTCGCGCGACCATGCGCCGGCCATCCTCGATCTTGCCAACCCCGTGGACATCGCCGCGGTGCACATCGGACCCGCCCGTCCGCTGCTGGCCGCGGATCTCACCGCACCGCTTCTGGATATGCTCGAGAGCCTTCCGAAGACCAACGCCATCCAGGGGTTCATCCAGCCCTTCGGCGCGGGCGACACGCAGCCGAAGCTGGAATTTCTCCAGCCCCACCAGCCCGGAAAGATTCCGGTCGTGTTCATCCATGGGCTGGCCAGCGACGAGGGCACGTGGTTCGACATGCTCAATGAACTGCGGGCCTGGCCGACCTTTCACCGCCGGTTTGAGCCCTGGCTCTACCACTATCCGACCGGCGCCTCGTTTTTGCAGTCGGCGGCGGAGCTCCGTCGCGAACTCACCTCTGCCGTGCGGCGGCTCGATCCACAGGGCACCGACCCGGCGCTCAAATCATTGGTGCTCGTCGGCCACAGCATGGGCGGTCTTCACGCGAAGCTCCAAGTGGTGGAATCCGGCACGGCGATCTGGGATTCTGTCGCCTGCCGCCCGTTCGAGGAGATCCGGATGCGGCCCGAACTCCGCCGCCAGGTGGCGCCGGCTTATTTCTTCCACCCGCTGCCGTTCGTGAGGCGGGTGGTCTTCATCGCCACTCCGCACAACGGGTCGATGCTAGCCTCGCTCGGAGTCGGCCGGGCGGCGTCGCTCACCGTGCAGCAGCCGCCCGAGATGAAGGCGATCCACGACGAGATCGTCGGTGCCAATCCGGGTTCATTCCGGCCGGACTACGAACGCAGTCTGCCGACGACGGTCGATGTGCTCGAGCCCGACTCCATGATCCTGCAGTCGTTGCGCGGGCTGCGGGTGCCCTGCTGGGTGACCACGCACAGCATCATTGGCAACGCCCACAAGTCGCCCGTCAGCGATGGCGGCGATTGCATCGTGCCGGTGTCGAGCGCCCGGCTGCCGGGCGTGGTGAGCGAGGTGCTCGTGCCGGCCAAGCACACGAAGGTGCACCACCATCCAGGCACGATCGCCGAACTCGAGCGGATTCTCGCGCAGCATCTCCACGAGACGGGGCTCTCGCTTCACTGACTGAAAGGCGGCAGCTGGGAAGCCTTCGCCGCCAGCATGACGGCCGCCGTCGGCTGGAACACGCCAGCGGCGGGGGCGGCCGATCGTCGAGACCGCAGCCAGAGTTCGTGGAGCGTGACCACGCCAAACGTCAGCGACGAGTAGACAAAGTAGAGCCAGTGAAGGGCGAAGGACGCGACGGCGAATCCGACGCCACGTTTCCGGGCGCACAGACCGTAGAAGCCGCTGTTGAGGGCGACGACGACCAGTCCGCAGGCCAACGCCGCCCACAGGGCGACCGGCGCAAACCCCGCTACGACCAGGCAGGCTGCCAGAAGCACCGAACAGATTCCGCTCAGTCGCCCCCGCCAGTCGAGGTTGAGCGTGGCGGGCAATCCACGGCTGTTCATGATCAGCCGGGTCCAGGGCGTGGCCCGGTGCACGATGTCGGTGATCACCATCGACGCCAGCGTCCAATGCTTGAGATGCTTGCACCGCACGTCCGGCGCGAGCAGGATCTTCCCGCCGTTGGCGGTGACCCTCATGCCCAGTTCGATGTCTTCCACGCTCGGATAGGCGAACTTCTCGTCAAATCCGTCGACATCGAGAAACGCCGTCGTCCGCATGGCCCCGCAGCCCGACCAGAACGTGCCCGCGGTGCCGGGATTGGAGACGTGGGTGTGGTGGTGCAGGAGGTTGCGAAAGGTGCTGGTCAGACTGACGGCTGCCGGCTCGTCGTCATAGGCGCCGAACAGGCCGACCAGATCCGGGTCGGCTGCAAACGCCGCGTGAACGCGGTCGATGGCATCGGCTGCGAGTTCGACGTCGGCATCGACAAAAAACAACACCTCGCCCCGGGCCGACTCCGCGGCCAGGTTGCGAGCGATCGCGGGACCGGAGCGGCTGCCGGTCTTCACGATCGTGACCCCCGGGCGGTCGAGCCACGCGGGGGCTGGAGGCGGTGAACCGTCAAACACGAAGACGACCTCCGCATTCGCCGTCGTCTCGTCGAGCAGTGACAACACACGCCGCGCACACCGCTCAAACGTGCCCGTCCAGAAGATCGTGGGCATGATCACAGAGAGGTCGATCTGCCTCGCGTTTTGAGCGGCCGTGATTCGGTTCCGCGGCGATGACTCGCACGGCAGACTCAGCAACCCCTGCTCGGTGTCGTGGGCGGTCGTGTCGTCCATGCGAGTCGACTCTTTGAGGGTCGGCATCGATGACTTGCGTCATCACCGGCGGTGTATCGGCAGTGGCAGGGGGCGGGTGGGCATGATAGCCGCAGGGGCTCACTTTAGATGAACCTTTCTGGTTGTCCAAGGAAAAAATAGGAATCCTCGATAGTGCGCACGAATCGGGAATTTTCGGCACGAAATAACGCTCGCGTGGTCAATTTGGCAGCTGCCCCCCCGCGAACGGAGGGGCTCGTGCTGCAGGCCAGCGGTGGGGTCAGGGACCCCGTAACCGCAGAGCGAAGTCGAGGTCGTTCGATCCGGAGGCGACCCGGGCCTCGAGCTCTGAGCGGGCATGGTAGTGCGGCGGCAGGAGTTCCCGGCCGCCGTTCTCCTCGCTGGCGGTGGTGATCCGCACGGTGTGTTGGTCGATGTTGGCGCCCCGAATAGCACGCAGGTAGCGGAGTTCGTAGTGGCCATCGGCATCGGTGATGCCCTCTGAGGTGCGGCCCGGCCCTGTCGGTGTGAACCGCACAATTGCATTGGGGAGGGGTACGCCATCGAGCGTGACGGTGCCGCTGACCAGGCCCAGTGGTGGCTGGTGCGAGCGGGAGCAGCCGAGGATGGTCAAAAAGGTGATCGCGCACGCGATCCGGTGCAGTTGGCTGGCGGAAAGGATGGAGGGCATCGCGAGGGACTCCCAAGTCGATCAATAGCCGGCCGTGGCGAGGCTGGCGATGGCTCCGTCCCGTATCGAACCCAGGAGCGGGAAGACGGCGTTGTTGTCCTTGGCGTCGATGAACTCGTTGAGCCATTGCACCGACCCGTCGGCCATCGCAAACAGGCTGCCGCCCGCATGGTCGCTGCCGGGCGACTCGAAAAAGAGGTTGTTCATCCCGCCGGGGTTGCCATGGCCGGGATCGGTCGCGGTGACGAAGAGCGTGGCCACGCCCCCCGCGGCCCAGCCATCCTGGCTGGTGCGGTTGTAGGTATTGGCGGCACCGCTGCTACCTGCGAGCGGCCGCAGTCGCTGCAACTCGCCCAGCATGATCGTGTTGGCGAGCCCATCCGTTGCCGCGGACAAAAGCCGACCACTGTTGGAAAGAAACATGCCCTGCCGATTGCCCTTGGAGCCGACGACGGGAGTGTCGTTATCAGCGAAGCGGTGGTCGTCGGCCGTGTCGTTGACAAAGCCGTCGCCGCGGCCGTAGCAGCCGCCGTAGTCGGTGCCGCCACCCCGCCAGCCGCTCTGCACCAGATTTTTGTGGTCATCTCGGCCGAAACGGATGCCGGAGCGGCGGGTGGGGCAGTAGAGCGACGGAATGTCGGTCTGGGCCACGGCGGCATTCCCCAGCACGTTGGTGGTGCGATCCCACCGGTTGAACAGCGGCACCTGCTCCAGGAACGGCAGCACCGCCAGCATCCATCCCGAGCCGTGCTTGGTGCCGGCCGGGAACGATGCCAACCGGGCCTCGGCCCAGGGGTTCCAACAGCCCGTGCAGTTGGCCGGATTGATCGCCTCGCTGACAATCGCCGCGGCCGGCAGGCGGCGGCTCCCCGATTCATAGTTGCACACCGCCAAGGCCAACTGCCGCAGGTTGTGCTGGCATGTCGTCCGCCTGGCCGACTCCCGACCGGCCTGGATCGCCGGCAGCAGCAGCCCGGCGAGGATCGCGATGATGGCGATCACCACGAGGAGTTCGACGAGGCTGAAGCCCCGTCGCGGCTTTATCCCCTGGCGCAGCCTCACTACCTGGCGTACCCTCACCACATCGATCCATCCGTGACCACTGCCGATCGACCTCTCCATGAGTCGAACCGTCCTTGCCGCAATCACGCCCTGCTAACCCTCGAACGCCTGATGAGATGGAGGGCGATGGCGCCCACCGTCGCGTTATACGGGTGGCATCATCCCTCGCAAGGGGGCTGTGTTGATGCCGGGGAATCACCGCCGATGCATCGCAAGACAAACAAAACACCAGATGGGAATAACAAGTGGGCCAGCCAAAAGAACCGGCCAAAAAAGAGCCAGCCAAAAGAAAAGGACCCGCGGTTGGGGAACCACGGGTCCGGTAGCGGCTCTAGAAGTGTGGGTCTTTGGGGGGGGGGAACAGCCGCTGAAGAGATCGGTAGGTGTATGGTGGGGAGGTCGCCCTCGTCTATGGAAACCATACCGCGCAATCGCTGGCGTGTCGACTCCGGGAAGGAATTTTTTAATCGTTCTCTGCCGCGACGGGCATTCTGCTGGTTTTATTCGGTACATTCGACACGTTTTCTGGGGCTCCTGCAGCGGACACTTCTCTGGCCGAAGAGCAGTTCGTTAGGCTAGTCGCGGTGCAGGCGGCCCAAAATCGCACCGATACGACTTCCCCTCGCATCTCTCAACCCCCAAGGTTTCCTTCCATGGCAGCCACGTTCGTTGACCCGTTTTCCGCACGCGCCACCTTCGAAACGGGTTCCGGTCCCGCCATGCTCTACCGCCTGCGGGCACTCGACGATGCCGGCATCACCAACACATCGAGGCTTCCCTATTCGATCCGCATGGTGCTCGAGGCGTTGCTGCGGACCTGCGACAACTACGAGGTGACGGAGGGCGACGTCCGCAGCCTTGCCACTTGGAACGCTGCCAAGCCGGCCGAAACAGAGATTCCGTTCAAGCCAGCCCGGGTAGTGCTGCAGGATTTTACGGGCGTGCCGTGTGTGGTGGATCTGGCGGCCATGCGGGCGGCGATGAAGCGGCTCGGCGGCGATCCCAAGAAGATCAATCCGCTCGTGCCGGTCGATCTCGTCATCGACCATTCCGTGCAGGTGGACTTTTTCGGTGCGGCCGACTCGCTCGCGAAAAACGTCGACATCGAGTTTGAACGCAACGCCGAACGCTACGCCTTCCTGCGGTGGGGCCAGCAGGCGTTTCAAAATTTCCGGGTCGTGCCACCGGCGATCGGCATCGTTCATCAGGTGAATCTCGAGTATCTCGCCGGCTGCGTGTTTCTCCGCGACGATCCTGCGGGGAAGGGGGGCCTGAAGGTGGCCGTGCCCGACACGCTCGTCGGCACCGACAGCCACACGACGATGATCAACGGCCTGGGCGTCGTCGGCTGGGGCGTGGGCGGCATCGAGGCCGAGGCCGTGATGCTCGGTCAGGCCTTGTCGCTCCTGCTGCCCGAGGTGGTGGGCTTTGAGTTCACGGGCCGGCTGCCCGCCGGCGCCACCGCCACAGACCTCGTGCTGACGGTCACCGAAATCCTTCGGAAGGAGGGCGTGGTTGGGAAGTTCGTGGAGTTTTTCGGGAGCGGCCTCGACGGCATGTCGCTGGCCGATCGGGCGACGATCGCCAACATGGCCCCCGAGTATGGTGCCACGATGGGCTTCTTCCCGATCGACGACGAGACGCTCGCCTACCTGCGGCTCACCGGCCGGCCGGCGGAGCAGGTGACGCTCGTGGAACGCTATATGAAGGAGCAGGGGCTCTTCCGCACGGCAGCTGCCGCGGTGCCGGAGTTTACGAAGCGGCTCAGCCTCGACTTGGGCAGCGTTGTGCCGAGCCTGGCCGGGCCGAAGCGGCCGCAGGATCGTGTCGCGCTGCAGAACGTCAAGAAGACGTTCGCCGAATCGCTCACCGCGCCGACGGCCAAGCGGGGTTTTGCGCTCGAAGGGGCGGCCCTGGCCCGCACCGGCACCGTGCAGGAAAACGGCCATGCCTCCACGATCCACCATGGCGCGGTGGTGATCGCCGCCATTACGAGCTGCACCAACACGAGTAACCCAAGCGTCATGGTGGCGGCGGGGCTCGTCGCCCGGAAGGCGGTCGCGAAGGGGCTTACCACGAAGCCGTGGGTGAAGACGAGCCTCGCCCCCGGTTCCCGCGTGGTGACCGACTACCTCGAGCGGTCGGGCCTCGACAAAGACCTCGACGCCCTCGGCTTTGAGACCGTCGGCTACGGCTGCACCACCTGCATCGGCAACTCCGGGCCGCTGCCCGATGCCGTTGCCAAGGCGGTGACGGACGGCGATCTGGTTGCCGCGGCCGTGCTCTCGGGCAATCGCAACTTCGAGGGCCGCGTCAATCCACTGGTGAAGGCCAACTGGCTCGCGAGCCCGCCGCTGGTCGTGGCCTACGCGCTGGCCGGCACCACCGACATCGACATGGAACACGAGCCGCTCGGCACGGGCCGCGACGGGAAGCCGGTGTTTCTCCGGGACATCTGGCCGACGACGGAGGAGGTGCGGCAGACGGTGGATGCGAGCGTGCAGCCGACGCAGTTCCAGAATCGCTACGGCAATGTCTGGAATTCGAACGAGCGGTGGAATGCCGTGCCGACATCGCAGGGCGAACTCTACGACTGGACGCCGGAAAGCACTTATATTCAGGAACCGCCGTTTCTGGCCGACCTCACCCGCGAGGCCGTCGCGCCCAAGAGCGTCCGCGGGGCCCGCGTGCTGCTGGCCTTGGGTGACAGCGTGACGACCGACCACATCTCGCCCGCTGGCAGCATCGCCAAGGCGAGCCCGGCCGGGCACTATCTGGTCGAGCATGGCGTCGAGCCGGTCGAGTTCAACAGCTACGGCGCCCGCCGCGGCAACGACCGCGTGATGACCCGTGGCACGTTTGCCAACATCCGCATCCGCAACCTGCTCGTGCCAGGCACGGAGGGAGGCGTGACGCGTCTCCTGCCCGGCACGGACGTGATGCCGGTCTATGACGCGGCGGTGAAATACAAGGCGGCGGGCACGCCGCTGGTGGTGCTGGCCGGCGCGGAATATGGCACTGGCAGCTCACGCGACTGGGCGGCCAAGGGAACGATGCTGCTGGGTGTCCGCGCGGTGCTGGCGACCAGCTTCGAGCGGATTCATCGCTCGAACCTGGTCGGCATGGGCGTGCTCCCACTCGTGCTGCCGGAGCCGTGGCAGCAGCTGGGGCTGACGGGCGAGGAGAGCTTCGACATCCCGTTTGAGAACCTCGTGCCGCGGACGACTGTGATCGTGAAGGCCACGCGGCCTGACGGCACAGTCAAAGAGATTCCCTGCATGGTGCGGATCGACACACCAGTCGAGCTTGACCAGTTCCGCTCGGGTGGCATTCTGCCGTTCGTGCTGCGGAAGCTGCTGGCGGTGTGACCGCCCCCGGCAGGCCGCGGCAACGCCGAGAACAGCTGGAAATCTCTGCGCAGGCCGCAAGGTCTCGATTTGTTTCGCAGAAGCAAAGCGGCATAGTATAATTTCGGCCGTCGCCGATTGAACCCGGCATGCGTTCGTGAATCGTGCAGCAGTGACTCGCTGCACTCGTTGTCGCTCTCGCGGTTACTCGCATGGAGGGGAGCACTCGATGGGAGGAGGCAGCATGGGCACGATGACTGGCGTTGGTGTTGCATACGGCGAGGCGGTCGTCGCCGATCGGATGAGTCCGCGGTCGCACTCTCGGGAGTCGATCGAGCGGGTCGTCTTCGAGGAAGTCGCCCGGGTCAGTCCGACCGCCACGATTCGCACGCTTGTTCCGGAATCGTCGCTCGCGGGATGCGGCATCGACACCGCGCGGTTTCTCGACGTCATCACCCGCGTCGAAGGCCGCTATCAGATGCGGTTTCGCGATGAGTGGCTCCACGGCATCCGCACCTGCGCGGATCTGATCGAGTGCATCGCCGCCCGCATGTTCGACGAGGCGGATCGTGCGGCAGGGCCAACCGTTCTGCCAAGCCGTTCGACACGACCACTTCCAGAACGAACCTCGGCCCGGCCCGCGGCTGTCAAAGCAGCTGCAGCCGGCGATGAACGCTTTGCATTTCCCGAGTGCGTGGCGCTCGAGGAGCGGCTCGCGGGGCTCGAGGCGGCTGGGCTCGAAAATCCATTCCTACGGGCCAACGAGCAGGTGCATGGTCGCACGGCGCGGGTCGGCGGCCGCGACGTCGTCAGCTTCACGAGCTTCGATTACCTCGGTTTGGCCGGTCATCCCGACGTGACGAGGGCCGCCAAGGAGGCGATCGACCGCTTTGGCTGCAGCGCCTCGGCCAGCCGCATGGTCGGTGGCAACAACACGATCCTCGACGAACTCGACGCCGAACTGGCGAGGTTTCTTGGCACGGAGCGGGCCGTGGTGTTTCCCTGCGGCTACGGCACCAACGCCTCATTGTTTAATCACCTATTCGGTGCCGGCGACCTGATCCTCTACGACGAACTGGCCCACAACAGCATCATGCAGGGGGCCGGTGCCTCGAAGGCCGGCAAGCGTTCGTTCCGGCACAACGACCCCGAACAGCTCGACGGCCTTCTCCGCGACCTTCGGTCGCAGTACAAGCGGGTGGTGGTGGCGATCGAAGGCGTCTACAGCATGGACGGCGACTACCCCGACCTGCCGAAGTTCATCGAGGTGAAGAAGCGTCACGATGCGTTGCTCTATGTGGACGAGGCACATTCGCTCGGCACCATGGGCCCCGAAGGCCGCGGCATCTGCGACTTCTTTGGCTGCGATCCCGCCGATGGCGACCTCTGGATGGGCACGATCAGCAAGGCGCTCGGGGCCGGCGGCGGCTACCTCGCCGGCGGTGAGCGGCTGATTCGCTATCTCGGCTACACAACGCCAGCCTTCGTGTTTTCGACTGCCTGTTCGCCGCCGAACGCCGCTGCGGCGCTCGAGGGCCTGCGGGTGATCCAGCGGGAGCCGTGGCGGGTGACCAGGCTGCGGGAACGGTCGGAGCTTTTCCTGAAGCTCGCGGCCGACTGTGATCTCGACACTGGCGAGAGCAGTGACACCCCCGTGATTCCGGTCATTGTGGGCAGTTCGTCGCGGGCGATCCTCGTCTCGCAGATGCTCTTGGAGCGGGGCATCAACGCCCGGCCGATTCTTTATCCGGCCGTCCGCGAAAGTGCCGCCCGCGTGCGGTTCTTCATCACGAGCGAGCACAGCGAAGAGCAGATCGTGCAGGCTGTCGAGGCCGTCGCCGAAGTGATGGCCGCGACGCAGGGCTAAGCCCGGCATAGGGCGGTCATCCGATCCCGCAGCGTGAGCAACGGTATTCCGTGTTGCGTATTCGCCGAATCGCTGATCCGTCGGGCCGCTCGTGCGAAGGCCAGGCGGGCATTATCGCTCGTGCAGGCGACATCGGCGCTCGAGGGACAGGGTCTTTCTCAACTCCAGATCAACGCGATGATCGATCGCACGTATTGCGAACTCCAGACTGCGAGCGGCAAGACCCTTTGGGCAGACTGACCCATGACCGCCGACGGGGAAACACCGCTGGCTGATTTCGACGGGTTGCGGAAACGGTCTATCCGGACACGCACCCAGTTGGCCGTAGCCGAGGCGGAGAATGTCCGGCGGGTGGTCATCCGTTACCTCGTGGCCGCACCGTCCCGAAAGGTTGCGACCTTCGATTTCGGATGGCTGCTGCGGCTCCACGCAGAGATGTTTGGCGATGTCTGGTCGTGGGCGGGCAGGATTCGCGACATTCATCTGTCGCTCGGCAGCGACCCAGCTCATATCGGAGAGCACCTTGCCCAGCTCTGCGATGACATCCGCGGCCGGGAACGCTTGATTCCCGACGTGCTCGAGCAGGCCGTTCTCATCCATCACCGGGCAGTGCAGATCCATCCTTTCCGCAGACGATGCTGAAAAACTCAGTGTCGCTTGGGAGCGTGATTGCAAACCCATCCCGCATGCTCGCGGCTTGTTCGATGGCTGCACGGGCGGCCTGATGCTCTTTGGTGCCCGAGCGGTGGGCGTAGATGAGAAGATTCGTGTCGATCGCGATCATCGCTGCCCGCTCAGCCAGTCATGCATGGCGGCCCGATCGGTGATATCCACTCCGGCTGGCAGCCCACCATCGACCGTCACCCAGGTCAGCTTGACTGCTTTCGATCTGCCCGCCGCAGTGGCTGGCCTGCTGATTTCGGCCCGCAGCCCCCGCTCGAAAAGCTCGCGCAGAGGCTGCCGCAGTTCCGCCGCCCTCTTCTTGGCGGCGATGAAAAGTTCATCGTGAATATCAACGGTCGTTTTCATATGGGAAAGCATATTCCCGTAATTATGGGTTTTCAACAGGAAGACGCGGGCTTGTCCCATGCAAGCCCGAAGCGCAAGCGAGAGGAATCCGCGTGGCATCCCCCTGACGGCAACCCGCATTCCCTTGCTTGCGCTGCGGGCTTGAATGGGCGGATTCCCTTGCTTGCGCTGCGGGCTTGAATGGGCGGGGTCCCTTGCTTGCGCTGCGGGCTTGAATGGGCGGGGTCCCTTGCTTGCGCTGCGGGCTTGAATGGCGGGGTCCCTTGCTTGCGCTGCGGGCTTGAATGGGAGCGGGTGCGGCTCATTTCCATGCAAGCCCGAAGCGCAAGCGAGAGGAATCCGCGTTGCGGACCTCAACCCTGGAAATCTTGGATGCGGTCTAGCCGGCTAGCTTGCCCGCGGCTGGCTGGCCGCCGTTGACTGCCGGCCACGGCAGCGGCTCGTTGCCAAAAATGCCGTCGTGCCGTCTCGCCGGCCGCCGCCGCACGAAGGCGTCGGTCACGACCAACAGCGCCGGCAAAAACACGAGCTCCGCGACCGTGGCCGCGGCCACGGCGGCGCAGGCGAGCATCCCGAATCCCGCCAGCGCCGGCACGGAACTCACCGTCACCGCCGCAAACCCGATCACCAACACGATCCCGCCGAGCACGACCGCATTGCCCGTCTCCGCCACGGCACGGCGAACGGCGCTGCCGATCGACAGCCCCTCGCGACGCTGCCGCTGGAGCGCCGAGAGCACGTGCACCGTGTCGTCCACCGCGAGCCCGAGGCAGACGTTGAACACGATCACGGTGGCTGGATCGAGTGACTTGCCGAGCGCCACGAGCAGCGCCCCGATCACCGCGAGCGGAAAGACGTTGGGTATCAGGCTCACGATGCCCGCCAGCGGCGAGCGGAAGGCCAACGCGAGGATGCCACCGATGACGGCCACCTCCAGCAGAAGACTGGAGCCGAGGTCGCGGACCAATTGCCGGATGTTGCGTGCCGAGACGACCGACATGCCGGCCAGTTCAAACGTCCATCTGGGTCGGTCGGCCGCAAGCGCGGCCAGCCCCTCGTCGATGCGGTCGTAGACCCCCTCGAGCGTTCGCGAGCCCAGATCGCTCACGCGGGCCCGCACGATCGCCATGCGGCCCTCCTCGTCCACCAGATCGCGAAACTCCGAGGCATCAAGCCGCTGCTTGGCCCGCTCTGGCAGCGTGCCGGCCACTGTCGCCAACGAAATGGCCCTGGTGACACCGCCCGACTTTTCAAGCACGTCGTGCACCTTCCCGAGCGACTCGACCACCGGGGCGTCGAGCCAGCGGAATCCCTCCGGCCAACGAACCACCACATCGACCCCCATCACGCCACCAAACTCACGATCCACGCTGGCCAGCGTCCGCGAGGCAGAAGCTCCCCGGGGCAGGCTGTCGGCCACGCGGTTGTCGGCGTCGAGCCCCGCGGCTGCGAGCCCCAGCAGGAGCGTGGCGATGCAGCCCACCGTGGCAATCGGCCACGCATGCCGCACGGAGAATGCCGTGAGGCTGCTCGCCAGACGGCCGGCATGCCGGGAGGAACGTCCCAGCCGCATGCCGCTGAAGGCCGGTGAGGAGGCGAGCAGGGGGGTGAGCAGCGTGACCGCCAGAAAGCTCGCTATGGCGCCGGCGGCGGCCGCCAGGCCAAAGTTTCGCACCGCATCGATGCGAGCCGCCGCAAGCGAGGCGAAGCCGATCGCCGTTACCAGGCTCGTCAGGCCGCAGGCCACGCCCACCCGTCGGATGGCCCCGCTCGATGCCGCCGCGCCAGACAGACCCCGCCGTGCACTTCGCCGCATGTCCTCGATAAAGTGAATCGAGTCGCAGGTGCCCACCACGAGCGCCAGCGACGGCACCACGCTGGTGAGCAGGTTCACCGGCACACCGAAAAGACCGAGGATGCCCATCGCCCACACCGCACCGACGAAGGGCGGCAGGCAGGCGACGACCGTCGATCGCACACTCCGCGCCACGACCGCCGACAGCACGACGGCCAGACCGAGTCCGAGCGAGTTGAAGAACAGCATGTCATGGCGAAGCGCCTGCGACGCCTGCTCGCGGAGGGCCGGCAGGCCGGTGAGGGCGAGCTTCAGCACGCCGTTGCCACGGTCTGCCTGCGCCTCGGCGAGAAGCTTCTCGATGCGGGCCACCACCTCGCCTTGTCGGGGCGGCTTGTCGGCGGCGGCCGACAGGCGGGCGATGAGCAGGCTGGAGGTGGCGTCGGCGGAGAGCAGGTGGCCTGCGATCAGGGGATGCCCGACGGCGCGGGCCTTGGCGGCTTTAGCATCTTCCGGAGTGAGCTGGCCATCGACATGCGGGATCACCGGCAGCACCGCACCGGCGACGCCCTGCCGACGGATGTCGTACATCGACCGCACCTGCTCCACGCCATCGATCGCGGCCAGGCTGTCGGCGAGCGAACGCAGTGCCGCGAGCGATGGGCCGTCGAACAGGTCGCCGGAGCGGGCGGTGGCCCGGATGATGCAATCGCGGTCGGTGGCGCCGAACCGGGCAGCCACCTCATCGACCAGCCGGAAGTCGGCATCGGCGTCTCGCAGCAGCGATCGCAGGTCGTCGTCGATTTTCAGTCGCGACAGCCCGAATGCGGCCAGCAGCGTCAGGAGGCCGACGGCGACTGCGGCGAAGAATCGCCAGCGGTCTTCGGCAGGAGGTGCAACTCCTCCGGATCGACGATCCAGCCCCGGCAGTCCGGCACCCCGCAGCGGCACGGGATCGCCGCGTCGGCCGGCCAGCAATAGTCGATCAGCAGCTCGTCGCCCGCGTTGATCGAACGAATCGTTTGCAGCCACAGCCGGTCTTCCTGAAGGCTTCCGTCCTCTTCATCAAACCAATAGAAAAGCTCGCAGTTCGGATCGCAACTGTGGTTTAGGAATCGCAGCGGAGCGGACGGCTCCAGCACCATACCACTGGGCAATTCCATGCAATAGCTCGGATCCTCAGGCTCCACCGGAAAAATCTGGCCGAGGATTTCGCCGAGCACCATGGCCGCCTTGAGCTTCCGCCGGGCGAATACCCCCCGGCCGACGTGCGTCTCGTGGACCTCCACGAGTTGGCTGAGTTTGTCGCCCGCCGCCGCGCGGGCGGTTTTCGATCGCAGGGTCTGCGGTGCCGCAGGCGGGCCAGACAGAAGATGTGTATCCTGTTGAAGCGTCATGGCCTGGGTCGTCGGATGTGTCTCGGGTGAGTCTTTCGTGGATTGCAATCGAAAAACTCTAGCGGTGATGAACAGCATTCGTCAACGGTCGGTGCGTATCGAGGCTCTGCTGTTGGCGAGGGCACGCTCGGCGTGCGCAACCCACCTGCGGCTGTTCCTCCTTCCGTTCGTGGTGTCGCTGATGATGCCGTGGGGGATGTCGGCGCGGGCCGAGGAGCTGGTGACGCGACCGGCGTGCCCTCTGCGAGTGGCCTGTTTCAATGTCGAGAATCTTGCCGCCCCCGGTGAGCGGACGACGCTCACCCGCTTCCGGTTCGAGCCGGCCCGCCGCCGCCACCTGGAGCACGTCGCCGCCGTCATCGAAACCCTCGCGCCCGATATCGTGGTGATGCCAGAGGTGGTGTCGCGCGAGGGCGTCGATGCGGTCGTCGACCTGCTCCACGCCAAAGGGCTCAAGGACTACCGGGGCTATCACGTCGATGGACGCGACAAGTTCTCCGGATTCGACGTCGCCATCCTCTCCCGGATCGCGCCCGACGAGGTGGATGGTCGCCCGATCCACATCTTCGTGCCGTCGGTCACCAAGCGGTCGGCCAAGCGGCCCCGAGACGGCGATGCCACCGCCGAGGTGCCGACAGCCGAGGCCCGCGCAACGGCGGCCGAGGGCGGCGACGGGTGGATGCGTCGCAGCTACAGCCATGTCGATAATGCTGGCATCACTCGGAACGAACAGGCGGTGTTGCAGCGGCATGCAGCGGCCTACTTCACGGTCTGCGGCCGGAAGATCGCGCTGTTGGGACTGCACCTCAAGAGCAATCCCTCCGATGTCGGCAGCAACGCGCAGCGGATGGCCGAGACGTCGATCGCTCGCGAGGTCGTCCGCCGCGAGTTCGTCGCCCGCGGCTACACGCCGATCGTGCTTGGCGACATCAACGACTACGACCCCGACGTCCCGATGGCCGACCCCAATCGCCGCACGCGGACGACCGTGCTCCACGACCTCAAGGATTACGACGAGGCCTCGGCCGGCGATGAACTGGTCAACGCGGCGCAGTTCATCCCGCGGGTAGCCGACCGCTACACCTCGCACTGGGATTTCAACGAGAACGGTGCGGCCGACGCCGACGACGTGTTTACGATGATCGACCACGTGCTCGTGCACCGCGATCTCGTGCCGGCGATCACGCGGGCCCACGTCTGCCATGCGATCGATCTCGACATCTCGGATCATTTTCCGGTCGTCGTCGATTTCGACCTCGGCAAGCTGCCGGCCGAGTGAGCCCGTTCCCTCGCTTGCGCGTCGGGCTTGTATGGGAGAGATGCACGCCGCTTTTCATCCAAGCCCGCAGCGCAAGCAAGGGAAATGCAGGCGGCTTCAACCTGCGGACGGCGCAACGCGGTTTCCCTCGCTCGCGCGTCGGGCTTGCATGAGAAGGGCGCAGCTGTGCGCGTGAAGCCCCACGGCTACACCTGCAACTCTGACCGTACCTTCTCGAGCAGCTTCTTCGTGGCCATGATTCCTTCCGGCTCCGGCAGCCCGTTTCCCTCGTACTCGACGCCCACCCAGCCGCGGTAGCCGGCGGCGACGACCATTCGCAGCATCCGGCGGTAATCAGTCCGCACTTCGTTGCCGTCGGCGTCGAACTCGTGGCTCTTGGCGCTGACGCCCTTCGCAAACGGAAGCAGTTCCTCCACGCCCTGGTAGCGGTCGTAATCGTGGAAGTTGCCGAAGTCGGGCAGCGTGCCGCAGTTGGGCTTGTTGACGAGTTTCATCACCCCTGCCAGCCACTCGCCGTTGCTGGAGAGCCCGCCGTGGTTCTCCACGATGACGGCCATATCCATCTGGGCGGCATAATCGGACAGCCGCGAGAGCCCATCGGCCGCAAGCTTCTGCTGTTCTTGCGGCGAGCCCTTACTCGCTGCGTTCACCCGGATCGAATGGCAGTCGAGCCGCTTGGCCGCCTCGACCCATGGGAAATGGTTCTCTATCGCCTTGGTGCGGGCGGCCCCCTCGGGATCACCGAGATTGCCAAGGCCATCGCACATGATCAAGACGTTCGTCACGCCCTCGTCCTTCGCCCGCTTCGCAAGGTCTGCCAGGTAGGCCGCATCCTTGGCCTTGTCCTTGAAAAACTGGTTGACATATTCGACCGCGTCGATGCCAAACTGCTGCTTGGCGGCGCGGGGGAAATCGAGATTGTCGAGCTTGCCGGCGAAGAGGGTGCGGTGCAGCGACCATTCTGCCAGCGAGATCCGGAAGAGGGGCATCGCGGCGGGGGCGTCCGCGGCCCGACCCCTTGCCCAAGCCTGTGACGAGGCGATTGCCGCTGCCGCAGCAGCCAGGAAACCCCGGCGGTCAATCGATGTGGATGGAACCATAGCAGCCCTTTTCTTTGGAAGGTTATCAGACGCCGCCACCCTCGCACCATGCCGTGGGGCGATCCCTGTTAGGCCGGGGTCAGGTCGGGGTCAGGTCGGGGCCTCATCCTGGAGATATTCCCGGGGGCGGTAGGTCCACAAGAGCGGCAGGAAGAGCACTGTGGCCACGGCCATGCAGCCGCAGAAAAACCAGTAATAGGCGGACCCGGCCAGCAGGGAATTGCCGGCTGCATCCTGGGAGAACGTATTGACCAGCGCCGTGAACAGGTTGCCCAGCGACACGCTCAGCAGATAGAGGCTCATGACGAGCGACTTCATCTGCGGCGGGGCCTGCGTGTAGCTGAATTCGAGGCAGGTGATCGACACGAGGATTTCCGCGGCCGTGATCACCACGTAGGCCAGCAACTGCCAGCCGACGGAGGGCCAGCGGGCGGTGAGTTGCGTGCCGTCCTTCTGCACCACCATGCCGGCGTTGACCATCGCCTCGACGCGGGCATCCTTCCCCTGCGGCCCGGCTGAAGTGTCGCCGTGCTCGCGACCCTTTCCTGTCTTCAACGTGTCAGCCAGTGCATTGAGGCCGGCTTTTCGCATGGCGGCCTCCGTCGCCTCTTGATCCACGCCGGCGGCGGCTGCGACCGGTGCGACAACGCCCCGAAAGCGCTCTGTCTCCGTGTCGATCAGCCGCTGCGCATGGGCCGTGATGGCAAACGCGAGGATCGTCAGTAGGAAGCCGGCGAGAATCTTGCGAAGCGGTGTCAGCGGCAAGAACCTTTCGATGGCGGGATAGACCACAAGGCTGAAGAGCGGGATGAACAGCAGCACGAGCAGCGGATTGATCGCCTGAACCTGGCTCTCCAGCCATTCGACGCCGAGGAACCGCCGGTCCATCTGCTGCGCCTGCTGCACCCACGCGCCGCCCGACTGATCGTAAAGCGACCAGAACACGGCCACGAGCAGGTAGAGCGGCACGAGCTTGAAGATGGCGGCCAGGCCCTCCGGGCCGAACGTCTCGGCGAAGTATCGCGGGCCCCGCGGGGGCACGTGGATGAAACGGTGCCGACCAAGCCAGAACACGAACGTGGCAAACGCCATGAGAACGCCGGGCACGCCGAAGGCCCAGCCCGCGCCGTAGGTGCGAAGCAGCCAGGGCGTGAGCAGTGTGGAAAAGAACGAGCCGAAGTTGATCGCGAAATAAAACCAGCCGAACACCCGCTCGAGCAGGTGACGATTCGAGTGGCCGAACTGGTCACCCACGTGGGCCGACACGCAGGGCTTGATGCCGCCGGAGCCGATGGCGACGAGGGCCAGGCCGGCCAGCAGCCAGCCCCGGGGCGCGAGCGTGGCCGCCAGCAGCGGCTGCGGCAGGTCCATCAGCGCCAGGCAGAGATGGCCGAGACAGTAGACGATCGACAAGAGCAGGATTGTCAGATACTTGCCGAGGAAGGCGTCGGCCACGATGCCGCCGATGATCGGAAAGAAGTAGGCGCTGGCCACGAAGAGGTGCATCCACTCCCGCGACTCTGGTTCCGTCATGAAGTCGGGGCCGCCCGCTGTGGAGTGGAGAAACTGCGTCATGAACACGACGAGGATCGTCTTCATGCCGTAGAACGAAAACCGTTCCGCGGCCTCGTTGCCGACGATATAGGGAATCCCCGGCGGCATGCCGGTGGTGGCCGACGGGTGGGTGGCGAAGCCGTGCCGATTGGTGGTCGTCGATGGCGCGGAAGGCGTGGGTGGCATGGCGGTCTCGCGGGGAGGGAAAGGCTTCCGAGAATGTGGCACACATGACACGTATGGTGCAAACCACATCGGCAGCGGACAATGCGGAGGTATGGATCCGAATCAGCACCCCAACGACGTCCCCGCATCGGCCCAGCCGCCGAGGTTGCTCGTCGTCACCGTCGATCGGCTGCCCGCCTGGATGCTGGCGGCGTATGGCGCCACATGGGTGGCGACGCCGGCGATCGACGGCCTCGCGGCGCAAGGCATTGTGTTTGATCGCGTGATCACGCCGTCGGTCGCGGCCCGCGATACGCTCCACGATCTGCTTGCCGCTGGATCGCCCACAGGCCAGTCGCTCCTGGCCGCGGCGGTGGCCGGTGGCTGGCAGCCGGTGGTCGTCAGCGACGATGCCGCCGTGGCGGCGGGCGTGACTGCCGATGCCGCGGGGCCTGCGGTCGGCGTTCGGCTTGTCGAGGCGGTGGCGAAGGAGACGGTCGCGAACGATGACACGCAGACCAGCATCGCCAGGCTCGTCGACGCCGCCCTCGAGGTCATCGCATCGGGCGAGCACCGGCTGGTGTGGTGCCATGTCGGCAGCCTCGGCGTGGCGTGGGATGCGCCGGAACGGTATCGCGACCGCTACATCGATCCGGAGGATCCGCCGCCGCCGAGCGGAGCATGTGTGCCGGGGTTTGCGGTGGATGCCGACACCGACCCCGATCTGGTCGTGGGAATCCGCCAGGTATTTGCCGGACAGGTCACGCTCCTCGACAGCCAACTCGGCAGACTCTTTGCTGCGGTGCGGAAGGACAAGGCCAAGGCGGCTGGCGACTGGTCGGTGCTCGTCGTCGGGGTGCGCGGTCTGCCGCTGGGGCTGCATGGCTGGGTCGGCGTCGGTGGACCGGAGCTTCCATATGGAGAACTCGTTCACGTGCCGGCGATCTTTGCCGATGCGGCAGGGCGGATGGCGGCCCAGCGGTATGGCGGGCTGGTCGTGCCGGCCGACCTGGGCGCAACGCTCGCGGATCTGTTGGCCCAAGGGCCGGAGTCGGAGCCGGAGCCGCAGCCGCAGACATCGGCAGTCGATCGTGCACGAGATCCCGCTCTCGACGCTGGAGCCCCTTGGCGGGGAGTGAGTCTTGCCACGCTCTTCGAGCACTGGAAGGCGGCGTTGCGGGACCGGGTGATCGTGACGGGGCCCGATGCCGCCGCCATCGTCACGCCCGATTGGCATGGACTGCTGAGCGTCGCGCCCGCACCTGCGGAGGCGAAGCCCGCTCGCGACCAACGCATCCGCCTCTTTGCCAAGCCGGATGACTTCTTCGAGTTGGCCGACGTCGCCAACCGCTGCGGCAATGTTGCCGGGGCACTGGAGGCCCTTCTGGAACAGGCCGGCGTGGACAACGGTCGGACCGCCTGGCAGACGCCGTTGCCAGAGGCAACGAGCGGATAAGAGGCTGGAAACCGTCGTTTTTCGGCTGCAAAACACGCTTGGTGCCACGGGTTGGCCCCCGCTACCATCCCCGGATGGTGCGCCTGCTGCCACAACCGCTTCAGTTCCCCGCTTCCTTCCGTCAGGTGGGCTGTCTGCTCCTCGCTGTAGTCGCGCTGGTGGCCGGCGGGGTGCCGCGGTCGGATGCGCAGGAAGCCGCGTCGTCCGAGCGGCCCGTCACCATTCGCGTGACCTGGGGCGGCGGGAAGGCCCGTGCCTGGTCGGGGTTGATCCGACTGGTGCCCGCCGAGGGTGAGGTGGATCCTCCCGAAGACCTCCAGTGGCAGACGCTCTGCAACGATGCCGACGCGGCCGCCACCGCCCACGCGGCTGGCAGCACGATCATGGTCCATGAGCCGAGCCGACGGGGCGGAGATGGCGTCGAACTGGTGATTCCGCGGTGGCGCGGTGCGCGGATCGCCGTGCAGCTCCGTGCCGACGGCGATGAGCGAACCGACTCGACCTTCGAGGCCGCCGTCGCCGATCTTGTGCTGGACGCCAAACAACAGGTGCTCGATCGGGATGGCAACCGGCTGACGTTGAAGGCCGCTCCCGGTGATGGACTGCGTGTGGAATTCGGTGGCTCGTCGTCGGTGTATCGTCCGGGAGAGGTCGTTCGCATGGCGGTCGACCCGCTTCTGCCCAGGCGGTCGCCAGGGGCGGGCGCGGTCGAACTGCGGATGCGGCTGAAGGCGACGGCCGAAGCCGAGCCGCTGGTCGTCCAGTCGCTGCTCCTTGCGGAAACCGCGGCCAGGACGGCCGAACCACGGCTTCAGGCCTATCAGCGGGTGCAGTTCGACGTGCCACTGCCGGCCCGCGAAGGGGCGTATGACATCGAACTGGAGGCGGTCGAGCGTGGCGGTCTGCGGTGGTCGCGGCCTCTGGCGTCGCGGACGGTGCAGGTGGTGGCGGTCGCCGACGTCGCGGCCGCTCCGGCTGTGGAGAACGGAGATGCTTGGAAGGTGATCCACGAACTCGATCCTGGCAGCCCACGCCTGCACGAGCGGCTCCGTCGTCTGCCCAGTGTCGGCATGTCGTATGTCCCGATGCCGGCGATGCCGATGCCATCGATGGCGTTGCCGAGTATGAGCATGCCCAACGTGCCGATGCCAAATGTGCCGATGCCCAAGCTGCCGTCGGTGTCGCTGCCGAGCGTCTCGTCGATGGTGCCCAAGCTGAGCGGCTTGTTGGCGGCGGGGCACTCCACCGTCGAGGCCCATCCGCTCGGACCGATGCTGAGACTGCCGCCGGCGCGATCGGCCAACGAGCCTGCTTGGGAGGGGATCGCGATCGTCGGAGCGCAGCCGGGGCTGCCACACCTGGTGGAGGTGGAGTTTCCGCTCGACCAGCAGGCGGTCGTCGGCGTGAGCGTGCTGGAGGCCGATGCGGCGGGAACAACGGTCGAGGTTCGGGCGAGTGGTGGCTTCGATGTGACTCCGCCAGCGGCCGCGGACGAGGCCTCCGGTTCCGCAGGCAGAGGGCCGCGGCTCGGCCGTCATGCCTTTGTCTTCTGGCCCACCACCCGCCATCCTCTGATTGTGATTGCCAATCCGTCGCTCCGGGCCGCGGCGATCTTTGGACGGGTGCGGGTCTCGGCAGGGCCGCTGCGGCCGCCAGCCAAGGCGACCGGTGCCGCGGGCCGCAGCCTCGCGGCGTCCACCGGGCCCGGCCGTCGCGTGCATGCCTATGTGCCGGCCCCCGACTACTCGCAGTTTGGTGCGGCGGAGCGGCCGGCCAGTGGTTCAGGCCGACCGTTTGCCGACTGGAGGACGTTTCTCTCTGGAGCGTCGCACGCCGCGGAATGGTTTTCGGCGCAGGGGGCTGCCGGGGCGATGGTCGTCGTCTACCGCGATGGTGCAGCGATCTGGCCATCGCGGCTGACACGGGGCGCACCACGGTGGGACAGCGGGGCCACGTCGGATGCGGGCCTTGATCCGGTTCGCAAGGACCTGCTCGGCATGCTCTGCCGCATCCATGCCCGCGAGGGCCTGCGGCTCGTGCCGGCGGTCTCGTTCGATGCGCCGCTGCCGGCAGTCGAGACGCTGCTCGCCAACGCTACGGCCGAAGCTGTGGGCATTGTCTGCGTGGGCCGTGATGGCAAGCCGAAACAGATCGATGGCGGCCGCGGCTGCCACTACAACATCCTCGATCCACGAGTCCAGCAGGCCGTCGAGGACGTCGTGCGGGAACTGGCTGATCGGCTCCGTGGCGCCGAGGCCGTCGATGGCATGGCGCTGCTGCTGCCTCACGACGGCTGGATGCATCTGCCCGGCACCGCCTGGGGGCTCGACGACGTCACCTTCGCGCGGTTTCTCGCGGACGTCGGCGGTCAGGAGCCTGCGACGGGGGGTGAACGGTTTGCCCACCGGGCGATGCTCGTGGAGGGGCCGCTGCGGGAGCAGTGGCTGGAGTGGCGGGCTGCGGCGATGGCCCGCTTCCATTCGCGACTGGCCGACGTGCTGGTGGAACAGGGCCGGGGCTTGAGCTTGCATGTGGTGCCGACATCGCTCTTCGCCACGGGCGAACTCGCGACCCGCTTTCGACCAACCCTGGCGGTGCAGCCCGCCGACACCGACGTGCTTCGGGAGATCGGCCTCGATCCGGCTCGGATCACCGCCGATCCGCGGGTCGTGTTTGTTACGCCGCATGTGCATGCCTCAGCCGACTCGCTGCTCGACCGCTGCATCGTGGACAATGCCAACCGCTCGCTCGGAGTGGCCCGCGGCGTGGCGGGTGCGGCCCGGCGGGGCGTGATCGCGATCGAACAGCCGCGGTCGATGCCCATCGGCGGCATCGTGCCGCATGCGCCGTTCGGCAACGCGGCGGCGGAGTCCGAGTTCGTGCCGATTCACGCGGTGGCCGAGGGGCCGGCCCGCGGCAGGCTGCTCGCGGAGTCGCTCGTGGCGTCGGACGTCGAGGTGGTGTTTGACATGGGTCTCTTGTTCAGCCGCGTCGAGCCGGCGTATGAGCGATGCCTGCAGGCGTTCGCGGCGCTCCCTGGTGGCGGGTTCGAGTTGGCCGATCCGTTGGCGGCGCCGCTGGTGGTCCGCAGCCGACGAGACAGAGGCCTGACGGTGGTGAGCATTGCCAATGCCGGGCCAGCGCCATGTCGCGCCGGGCTCGCTCTGGCGGGCTCGCCGTCGGCCGTGATCGACGCCGTCAATGGCACGCGACTGCCGCTCGAGCCGGCCGGCGGCGCGGCCGTGCCGCTCGAACCGTGGGAGGTTCGCACACTCATGCTCGATGGCGGCGTGGCCGTACAAGGGGCCCGGGTCGCCTACGCCGACGAGGTGCGAGGAGCGATCGCCTCGCGGTTGGCAGATCTCACCCGGCGGCGGACCGTGCTCGAGGCACCCCGGCCGCTGGATGTGCTTGACAACCCGGGATTTGAACTGGCCGGTGCCGGCGATGCCGACGTGGATGGTCGCGCGGCGGGAGGCGGTGTGGGTGGCTGGGAACTGGTGGAGGCCAGTCGTGGCGCAGTCGTATTCGTGCCGGGCGTCAATGCCACGGCGGGCCGTGGCATCGGCTTCTCGTCGGTCAATGGGCTCTCCACGGTGCGCAGCAATCCGTTTCCGCCGCCCGCGACCGGACGGGTGAGCGTGGCCGTGTGGCTGCGGATTCCTGAAGGTGATCCGCAGCCGCCACTGCGACTGGCGGTCGAGGGGATGCAGGACGGCCGCGAGTATTACCGCTTTGCGCCGGTGGGCGGGCTGACCGGAGGCAAGCCGCTGACGGGCAACTGGTCGCAGTTCGTGCTCCAGGTTGACGACCTACCGGCCCGCGGGCTTGAATCGTTGCGGGTGCGGTTCGACCTGCTCGGGCCCGGCAGCATCGAGATCGATGGCGTGCGGGTGTTCGACCTGGCGTTCGACGAATCGCAGCGGGTGCAGTTGTCGCGTCAGCTGTCGGTGATGGAGCAGCGGTTGGCGGCAGACGACCTGGGCTCATGTCTGGTTGAGCTCGACACCTATTGGCCGCGGTTCCTCGGCACGTTCATCTCCGACGACGCCGTGGCGGCGGTACGCGAAGACACCGTCAGAGCCACGGGCGGCCCGACCCAGTCGCCCGCCCCGTCGGCCGAGCGGTCGGGCAGCATGTTCGACCGCGTTCGCCGCTGGTGGCAGTAGGGGAGCAGCGTTGCCTCTGTTCAACCAGGCGGCCAGCTCAGGGGGCGACCGCCGAGAAGATGGATGTGCAGGTGATGCACGGTCTGTCCACCGTCGCGGCCAGTGTTGATGACGAGCCGATAGCCGTCGCCGAGTCCCAGTTTGTGGGCCAGCGATGATGCCACTGCCACGAGGTGCCCCAGCAATGGCGTGTCAGCCGCGTTGGCCTCGGCCAGCGAAGGGATCACGCGCTTGGGGATCACGAGCAGGTGCACGGGCGCCTGCGGTGCCACATCGTGAAAGGCGAGGCAGAGGTCGTCTTCGTGCTCGATCCGCGCTGGGATCTCTCGGCGGATGATCCGGGAAAAAATGGTCTCAGCCGGCGTGGTCATCGGATGAATCCAGTTGCGTGTCCGGAAATTCCTCCTGTCGTGTCGTGGCGATGCCGGCCTCTGCCTGCCGGGAGGCCGCTGTCTTGCGGATCCGTTTCCGCGGGGCCTTGGGCACGGCCCATTCCTTGGTGAGGTGTTCGAAGACCTCGGGAGATTCGTAGCGGACGACGTTGCGGCCTTCGGGCATCGGGCCGACGAGTGAACGGAAGATCGGGGCTCCGCGGAGGGCGAGGTCGGTGCTGCAGTCGTCCGTGCCGACTTGGAGGTGTGTCTTGAGAATCTGCTCAGGCGAGTCGAAGTCGCGGATGATGAGTTCGCCATCTGCGCTACGGGTGACGATACGCCATGTGTCTTTTGCCATTGTCGATGCGCTCCTGAGGGGGCGAACGGCCGGCCAAGGCGTTCGGCAGCCCACGTGTCATGATTGAGAATCGGCAGTCGGTGGCGGCGGCTCAAGGAGGGGCGGGGGGAGGTGGTCGTGGCCGTCACGGAGGGGCCTTGTCGGCATGCCGTGCCTTTTCGGCAGAAGCGTTGCAGGCGGCCTGCGAACCGAGACCCGGCAGTCGCCCGGTGCGGCTGGCGGCCGCACAAATCGGCTCCGAACTTGAGCGCCGCCGGACTGCGGCCTACATTACAGGTGCAATTCGGAGGGTAAGCGAATTGGCCAGCGGTCTGACTCGAAATCAGATGCCCAGCAATGGGTTGTGGGTTCGAATCCCATGCCCTCCGCTCATGTGTGTCACTTGTTGCCGATTTGCCGACGGTAGCTGGCCGGCGTGAAGCCGGTCAGACGGCTGAATACCCGCGTGAAGTGACTCTGGGATGAAAAGCCCAGATCGAGGGCGATCTGGGACAACGGTGTCGAACCGTTCTGCAGCATGAGCATCGCTGCCTGCAGACGCCTCCGGTTGACGAACCGTTGCAGGCTCAGGCCCGCCGACTGCTGAAACTTTTTCGCAAAGTGGCTGGGAGATATTCCTGGCAGCAACGCCAGTTCGCCAAGGGTGACGAAGCGATGCAGGTGAGCATCGATGTAGTCGGTGATGTGACCCATGGTGCGGCTGTCGAACAGGCTCGAATCGGCGTGCCAATCGGGCGGCTCGCTCTGCGTGATCTCCACAAGTCGCAGGACGAGGGACCTCGCCGCGATCTCGGCGTCGAGTCCGCGCGTGATGCTGCCCCCCGACGTGTCGGCGAAGAGCCGAGCGAGCAAATCCCGGATGATGGCATCCTCAAAGATCGGGCGTGCCTGCAGTTCAGTGAGGCGAGTAACGCCTTCGGAAGCGGCGATGAAATGCAGGTGCGATGGGGGGATCGAGAGGATGAACGCTTTCGCGCCAGTGTCCGTGCGCGAGGTCACGGCGTGCTCTTCCTCGTCGGCTGAAAACAAGCCGACCATGCCGCGCACCGCATTGAAACGCGTCTCTCGGCCGCAACGGATCCACTGGTTCGAGCAGGCTCCCGACAGGATCAGCACGGCCAGGTGGTTCACAAGCCTGAGGTGCAGTTCGGTGGGTACTGGAGACGGGACAGCAGTGTGCGTGAATCCAAACCATGACTGGCTTGGAAACAGCGACATGTGTGAACCATCCATGGCGTGCTCCGGAATGGGGGCAGGCACACTCGTTCCAGCGGGCGGCCCCCTCAAGATCGACCCTGAACGGAACGATGCATCCGTAGAGCGTGACCGATTGAGTCAAAAAAGTCGCCCCCCGTCGGCTTCAACTCGGCACCCTTGGTCGCCTGTGAAGTGGTGACGAGTCGCCGTCACGGCTGAGATGAGCTTTCGTGATCGTGTCGTGACAGATGAAAATCAGGCTGTCGGAGCGTCGGAGTGGTGGTGAGAGGATGTCGTACACGGAAGAGACGGGCACTCCGGTGATCGCATCGTGAAATACCCGAGCGACGACAGTTCTGTATCAGTCCCCCACGCCAGGCAGCGAGCTTGGTATTGAGATCGGGGATGGTTCTTATGAAGGAGTGTGCCGTGGTACCGAACGAGACTGTGTCGCTGGCGACGTGTGCGATCATGACGATGGCCGAAGTCAAGGCCGCGACCGAGGCCTTCGATCTGGGAGAGATCAGCGCGTTCGATGCCGTGGCCGCCATCGGCACGGCAATGCAGGTGTATGCACGTGTCGTTCCTGCTCGTCGTCAGGCGGCCTGAGTCGTGGTCGGTGGAGCGGGGGTATGAAGTCGTTGTCGGACAGAACCGTTGTCGCCTGCGTTGCCGCTGGCTGATGGTGCATTCGTCGATCGCTGCCGCCTACAAGCAGGAGCACAGGGATCTGATCGATTCGATCCGGGCCGGCAAGCCGATCGTGGAGCTCAGGCAGACCGCCGACAGTTCCATGGCGGCCATCCTCGGGCGGGTGGCCGCCTGCACCGGCCAGAAGGTCTCGTGGGAATTCCTGACGAAGGAGTCGACGCTCGACCTGTTTCCCAAGAACATCGCCCTGGATGCGTCGTTGCCCACGCCGCAGCACGCCGTTCCTGAACGAAGCTGGTGGAGCCGGCGGCGAGCGGAAGATCGGTTACTTCTCGATCGTGCCCTGCGGAGTCAACGTCTTGTCGGTGAGTCCAGCGTAGGACGGGGCGTAGCGGAGAGCCCGGAAGGTCAGGTTCGTGCGCACGTTAGGGGTGCCGCCGAGCCCGGTGATCTGCACGGTCGGCAGCGTGACGCCCTGCTTGACCGGTCCGGTCAACGTGTCGGGGTTGACGTACTGCCAGACGATCCTGCGGGTACGAGTCACTTCGAAGATGCGGCCCGTCGTTCCCTCGTCGATCAACGTGTTGCCGTTCGGGAGCCGCTGCGCTCCCGACACGATGGCCGCGAAGAATCGCGACGGGGGATTGGCCGCGTAGTTCCAGACGAGTTGGCCAACGCCGTAGCGGATCGGCTTGAGTTCCATCACGGAGGAGAACGAGCCACCCGAGGCCCGGTTCCATCCGTTGTTGAACAGCAGGACATTGCCGGCGCCGGGCAGTCCTTCGGCGATCCACTGGACGTTGTGTTGGAAGTAGAGCTGCTGGTTCGCCCGCGTGCCGAGGTTCCAACTCGCGGTGTTGCCGTACCGCCAGAGGAGATCGCCTCCCTTGCCGTACCGGCCACCGGTCTGGCCGGCGGCTTGCTCGCTCGTGGTGCTGTGGTCGATCATCCAGACTTCGCTGAATTCGCGCGACGAGACCATGATCTGGTCGGTCTTGGGGTTGTAGGCGATGGCATTGAAATGGGCCCAGGCGGCGATGTGGGTGTCGGCCCCGATGCCGGTCGGCACGTAGTTGAGATTCACCCGCTCCGGATGGAGGCGAACGGCGCCAAAGTCCGGCTTGCCGCGATACAGGTTTTGGATGAGGTGGTCACTGAGGTGCCACTCCCAGACGATGTCGCCGCCAATGCCATCGGTGCGATCGGGTTTGATTTCGAAGATCGCCTCCGACCAGACCTCGCGGTTCGTGGCAGGATTGGTGAGAGCCGGATTGCGGCCCATGGCGACCGCCTCGGCGTAGGTGTGTCGCTCCCAGGCGATCGCCAGAACATTGCCGTTGGGCATAGGTATAGCGTCGTGGTGCAGCTGATATTTCTCGGTCTGCATGTCGAATGTCCAGACGACGGAACTGTCCCATGCCAGTTCCTCGATGCGGCCTGTTGCGCCATTGCTGCCAAACACACGGCCCGCCGGTGTGTTCGTGTTGCGAAGCAGATTGCCGTTGGGAAGGAGGTAGGAGGAGGTCTGCCCGCCGCTGCCGGTCCATGTCTGGACGACCTTGCCCGCGGTGTCAATCAGGTGGGTCGAGCGACTGAAAGAGTTGCCGAAGAGCGTGTAGCCCGCGGAGACGCTGGCAGTCTCGTTGACGAGCAGTCCAACGGTCTTCGCCAATGCCAGTCGGGGTTCGAGTTGCTCGGCCTGAGGGGCGATCGACTGCAGGCGGCGATTCCGAGTGGTTGCCCGGGAGCCATTGGAAACTTTCTGACGACGGTTGCCGCGGCCGCAAAAGACTCGAGAAAACATCGAACTGCTCGACATGAGAAATCCTTGTCAGATGTTGAATCTGGGATGAATGCGCAAGATTTGCAGGCAAGCTATGCGGCCGCTCGGGCCGAGTCAATTATTCGGGCAAACGCGCAATTCAGCCCGCTCTTTTTGCTCCGGTGGGCCTGCCGCTGGCGGTCACGGCGTGGGCAGGGCGGGGGAAGTTGCCGTGCTGCCGGCCATGATCTCCTCGAGTTCCTGCCGGACGAGATCGAGAAACAACCGGGCGGCCTCGTGCGGGCTTGGGTGGGCGGAGCAGAGGCAACAGAGCGACAGTCGGCCCGCATACGTGGTGACACCAATTGTCGCCCGCGTTCGTGGCCGCAGGGGCGGCACGCCGAGAAAGCCTTGAATCACAAGATCGCCCGGTGCATCGCGGCCGTCGAACTTGCCAACCCCGGACCGCATCCGTCGGCTGGGGTCACCGATATTGCTCACGACGACGGTCGAGACACAGAGCGGCAGCCGGGTCGCGAGTGTGAGCAGCCAGGGCCAGCGGGTGAGGGAGTGGATGGCACGGAGAAAAAAAGCCGCGGCGTTGTGGTCGAGGATCCAGCGAGTCGCAGATGCAATCGATGCCGTCAACGACTTTGGATCGGTGCACTGTGCCGCGGTGCGATCGAGAAATGCATACCCGAGGTTGTTGTTCGCAGGCTCCCGCTGCCCGGGCTGACGGAGGTTGACGGGCATGGTGACCCGCACATTGGCCGCCGGGCGGCCGGCGCGGGCGTTCCACGCGAGTACCGCCCGCATCACCGCGGCAACAATGCAGTCATTGAGCGAAACGCCGTCCGCTGACGCAGCCGTCCGCAGGCGCTCCGTGGAAGCGGGGGTGAACTCGATCCACATGTAGGGGGGCGACCGTGGATCGCACGTGACGCCCGCATCTCCTGCCCCCTGCCCAGGCCCGCTGGTTGTCATGCCAGCGAGGGGCGTGGGCCAAAAGCTGACAAACTTCCGAGCCTCCGTCGCCGCGCCCTGGCCATCGCTGGCCGCTGGTGACTCCGGAGTGTTTTGTGCGGTTGGTTTGATCCGCGCAACCGGTGGCTGAGAAAACGCTCTCGGCTCGATGCCGGCATACACCGCCCAGATGTCTCCGGCAAACTCGCAGCCAGCCACGCCGTCGCAGGTCGCATGATGCACCTGGAAGACCACCCGATGCCGGTTTTCTCCGTCGCCGAGCACCACGATCCTCATGCCGCTCTCGCGACGCAGGTCGAAAGGCCGCCATGTGTCGCCGCCTTGTTCGGGGGGGTTCCAGATCACCGTCGGCAGCACGTCGGCATCGAGCCAAACTGGCCGGGACCCGTGGAAGGCTACCCGGCTACAGAGGAGCGGGTGCCGTCGGGACGCCGTCTCAACCGCCTCCCGCAGGCGGTTTTCCTGGAGTGGACCGTCGACCATACATTCCAAGAAGAAGCACATCGGGTGACCAGGCCGGTCGTCGATGAGCATCAGCTGTTCGAACGGCGTCAATGGGCATCCGGCCGCGGAATTGGCCGGCTTGGCGGCAGGGGGGTGTCCGGAAGGGGCGTCCATGGCGGCTTCGAAGATACCTTCGCCATCCCGGAACCGCGAATCTACCCAGCAATTGCCACCAAAGACTCTTGGCCCCGTCCGGCCAAAATTGTTGACACTCGCGTTCGCGCGAGCATACTGCGAGCGTCGGCAGCCGGCGGTTGGGCTCACGCCCGTCGCCCGGCATCTCCCAAGGATGGGTCGTTTTTCGCCAAGGCGAACTGACTCGTATAACCCCATCCCTTTTCTTGATATGCGACTCGCCCCCGGTGCAGGCCGCGCCGTCGACGCGTTTTCACGCGTTGTTCGTGGGGGAGTCGCTGGCACACCTAGCAGACGACAAGGACGACGACTTTGAAGGACTCGCTGGCAATTGTCGGCATGGCATGCCGACTCCCGGGCGCTGATGGTCTCGATGCATTTTGGCGGCTGGTGGCGGAGGGCCGGACGGCCTGGGGCCCCCTGCCTGAGTCACGTTTTTCCCGTGACCTCTATTTCCACCCGGAGAAGAGTCGGGTCGGCAAGAGCTATTCCGAGATGGGTGCCGTCGTTTCCGACCGGCCAGTGGATCCGGCGGTCTGCCCGATCACTCCTGAGATGTTCCGGGACTACGACGTCGCCCACCATATCTTTCTCGAAGTGGCGTCGCTGGCATGCCGCGATGCCGGCATGGATCCCTTCGCGATGCCTGACGATCGCAGGACCGGTGTCTACGTCGGCCACACCGGCGGCAGCACCAAGATCGGCGACATCGTCTATGCGACCGGCATCGACGAGACGGCGGCACTGCTTTCCGAGGTGGACGCGGCCCGGGCGATTCTTGGTGAGGAAGTGGACGCTGTCAGTGCCGAGGTGACTGCGGCCGTCAGAAAGCGGTATCCCGGGCGGAAGCCGGGCGACACGCTCGACCTCGGGGCGATCGGCGCTGCGAAGATCGTGCAGGAGGCGCTCAAACTCGACGGTCCCTATCTTGTGGTGGATGCCGCCTGCGCCTCGTCGCTGCAGGCCATGGCGATCGGCGCCCGGGCGCTCCTCCAGGGGGGCATCGATCAGGCGATCGTCGGGGGAGCCTCCTACTGCAAGTCGGACAGCCTTGTGCTCTTCTCGGCGGCCCAGTCGGTGAGCAACGCCGGTTCCTGCCCATTTGGCGAGGCCGCCGACGGCCTGATCACAGCCGAGGGCTACGTGGCGCTCGTCATCAAGACGCTCTCCCGGGCGATCGCCGATGGCGATCGCATTCGCGCGGTGATTCGAGGACTCGGGGTGGCCAGCGATGGCAAGGGAAAGAGCCTCTGGGCGCCCCGGCAGGAGGGGCAGGTTCTGGCGATCGAGCGAGCCTATCCAGATGCGGCCGACATCGGTCGGATTGAATACATCGAGGCCCACGCCACGAGTACGCAGGTGGGGGATGCCACCGAGCTTGGCGCGCTGTCGGGGCTGATGGCGAAGCACCTGCCTGCCGGCAGGCAGATCCCGATCGGTAGCGTGAAAGCCAACATCGGCCACACGCTGGAGACGGCAGGCATCGCCAGCCTTGTGAAGGTGGTGCTTGCGATGGAGCACGGCCAGATTCCGCCCGGCTCGACTTGCGATGAATTGAACAGCGAATTCGACTGGAAAAATGGCCCCTTCTCAGTGCCGAAGGCACCGCTTCCGTGGCCTGCCCATGCCGATGGCTCGCCGCGGTGCGCGGCCGTGAACGCATTTGGCATCGGCGGTCTCAATGTGCACGTCTCTCTCGCCGAATATGCCTCAGCGAAGCGGCTCGAGACGCGGTCGTCGGTGACGCTCCCCATCGATGACGACGCCGACGCGATCGCCATCATCGGTTCAGGCTGTGTGCTGCCCGGTGCGCTTACGCTCGACTCGTTCTTCGATCTGCTCGGCCGCGGCGAGACCGCCATCGGGCCGGTGCCCGCAGACCGCTGGAATGCCGAGCGGGTGTTGGATCCATCGCGTCCGCAGCCCTGGCACACGATGTCGAATATCGGCGGATTCGTCCGCGACTTCAACTACGACTGGCGTCGGCACAAGGTGCCACCCAAGCAGATCGCCGCGGCGAATCCGCTGCAGTTCATGCTGCTGGAGGCAGCCGACGCGGCGATTGCCGACGCGGGTGGCGCTCAGGCCGGCCTCGACCGCACCCGCACGGGCGTCGTCGTGGGCACGCTCTTTGGCGGCGACTTCGCCAACCAACTGCAGCAGGGGCTCCGGCTTCCTGAAACGGGTGTTTATCTACGGGCGTCGCTGGCTCGCCGCGGCGTAGCACCGACCGACATCGATCGCATTGTCGCGTCGTATGAAAAGAAGCTTCTCGAACGGTTGCCGGCGCTGGTCGATGAGACGGGCAGTTTCACCAGCAGCACGCTCGCAAGCCGGCTGACGAAGACGTTTGACCTCATGGGCGGGGCGCTCTCGCTCGATTCGGGCGACTGTTCAAGCCTCTCGGCGATCTCGGCGGCCATCGACATGCTCCGCGAGCGGGCCTGCGATGCCGTGCTCTGCGCGGCGGGGGAACGCTGCATGGACCTGATGGCCTATGAGGGCCGTTCGCTCGGCGGCTTTCTGGCGAACCGGCCGACTTCCGTGTTGAATGGCCAGCCACAGGGAGGCGACGTGCCGGGCGAAGGCGCCGTGGTCATTGTCCTCAAGCGACTCGCCGACGCCCGCGCGGCAGGAAACAGGATTCGCGGCGTGATCCGCGGTGTGGCTGTGGGCTCGGGCCGGACTGGCCCGGAGGCGACCAGACGGGTCGTCCGCGACGCCTGCGAGAAGGCGGCGATCGATCCTGCCGCCGTGAAGGCGTTCGAAGTGGCGGTTGCCGCGGGGCACAAGAACAGCGGTGAAGAGCTTACGATTCTCGGCGGACACTACGTGAAGCAGCCTGCCGCAGCGAAGCAGTCGGTATCGCGGTCGACCGTGGCGGGCTCGCTTGATGGCCAAATCGGCCATGCGGGCGCTGCGGCCGGTGCGGCTGCAATCCTGAAGCTCACGCATGCCTTGGCCACCGGGATCATGCCAGGGTCGGTTGCTGTGAACGATGTTCGGTCGAACGTGCAGTGGCTCGCAGCGTCGGCCTCAGCCTGTCCACTCGGCGCCGTGGATGCGGCCGGCTACCGGGCGGGTTGCGTGACGGTGATCCATGGGCGTCAGGCGGGACATCTGGTGCTCGATAACGGCCTGCCGGTGCCCCAGGCGGCTCCGCCTCAGACCGCACGGTCGGCATCGGCGGTCGAGGCCATCCGTGCGCCGCAGCCAGCGGGATCAGGGGCACACGCCAGCCGCAAGCCGCTCGTAGCCGCGATCTTCCCCGGGCAGGGGTCCCAATACACCGACATGTTTCGCGAACTCGTCGAGGAATCGGGTGAGGCGCGGAGCGTGCTTACCCGACTCGATCGTCTGGCGCGAACCCAGGGTCGGGAGACACTCTCCGACATCGCCTGGCAGCCCGCAAATGGACTGGGCACGAGGATCTGGGATACGCAGTGGGCGATGTATCTGGGCGACCTGCTCGCGTGGGGTGTGCTGCAGGGGATGGGGTTCGTGCCCGACATCGTCGCCAGTCACAGTTTCGGGGAGTTTCCCGCGCTGGCTGCGGTTGGGGCCTGGAGCATTGGTGACGGCGCGCGAGCCACGATCGCCCGTGCCGACGCCGTGGAGCGGCATGGTCCGCGGAACGGCGCCATGCTCTCGGTGATCGCGGATCGGGCGACGGTGATGGCGGCGATCGAACCCTTTGTCGGGCAGGTGTGGATCTGCGCGGAAAACGCCCCTGAGCAGTTCGTGGTGGGTGGCACGGCGCGGATTGTCGATGCCGTCGAGGTGATTCTCGACTCGCGCCGGGTCAAATCGAAACGGCTCGCCGTGCCAAGCCCGTTCCATACGCCTCTGTTGGCATCGGCGGCAGAGCGCCTCTCGGCCACGATTCACTCGCTGTCGATCGCGGCACCGCAGATCACGACGTTTAGCAGCACCACGACCTCTGCTCTGGGCGGTCCGGCCGACATCCAGGAAAGCCTGATTCGTCAGATGACCGAGACGGTCCGCTGGGTGGGCGTCGTCGAGAAGCTCTATGAGTCGGGCGCGAGGACATTCGTGGAAGTGGGGCCGTCGGGAGTGCTCACTGGCCTCACACGGCGAATTCTGGAGGGCCGCGAGGGCGTCACCTTCCTGCAATTCGATCAACGCGGCCGTTCGCCGCTGGAGCATCTCGCTCGACTGCGAGAGCAACTCGCGGCGGCGGGCGCGCTCGGCAGTGGTGAGTCGGGGCAGAGTGTCGAGGTGCCGTCGAAGCCACGACAGCCAGAACGGCCAGTGCAGCCAGTGCAGCCAGGACGGATCGTGTCGTTCGATGCGACGGCACGCCGACGGGAACGCAACCGGTCGGGAGGAGCCGCCCATCGTGGCACTGCGAGACCAGTCGAGTTGGCGACACATGAAGAGGTCGGGCACAACGGGAATGGGCAAAGCAACGGTCACAGCAGTGGGCATGAGCATCGTAAGTCTCCGACGTTGCAGCCTGCCGCGGCCACGACGCAGTTGCTGGAACTGGAGGCAAAGCCGACGCATCGGCTGACAGCCATCGCGAAGGAGCAGACGACCGCGGAGGCAGATGTCGGGTGTCTGGAAGACGTAGTTTCCGAACTACTCGCTGAAGCGGGCGTCGAACCACCACTTATGCGGGCAGGAGCGGCGAGCCGAGGCGTGCAGGCATTCCTTGACAGCGCGACGCACCTGTTTGAAATCACCGCGGGCGATCATGCGGCCATCCTTTCGGCAGCATCGCGTGATGCCATCGCTGATGTGCTGGCACGTTCGGGCGGCAAGGCGAGATGGCTGTCGCGGCGGTCGAAGGAGGAGGGGCCTGCAGCCGCCGAGGTCGAGACCTTTCTGATCGACTTCGTCGTGGAGCAGACGGGGTATCCGCGAGAGATCGTGGAAATCGATGCGGATCTGGAGGCGGACCTTGGGATCGACAGCATCCGCAAGGCGCAGCTCTTTGGTGAGATCGGGCAGAAGTACGGGCTGACCGCTGATGACAGCGTGTCGCTCGACGAGTTCCCAACGCTGCGCCACCTGCTCGGCTATATGCTGCCCCGCGTCGGCGGAAAGTCTGCTCCACCTGCGGCCGCGTTGGCCCAGCCGTCTGCCATTCAGGTGAACGGCCATGCTCAGAACGGCCATGCTCAATCAGGGGCGCCCGCCGCTCCGGTGGCAGACGATTCCGGCCTGGCAACGGAACTGGAAGCGTTTCTGATCGAATTCGTGGTGGAGCAGACAGGCTATCCGCGTGAGATCGTTGAACTCCATGCGGACTTGGAGGCGGATCTCGGGATCGATAGCATCCGCAAGGCGCAACTCTTCGGCGAGATTGGTCAGAAGTATGGGCTGACAGCCGACGACAGCGTGTCGCTCGACGAGTTTCCTACGCTGCGTCACCTGCTCGATTACATGCTGCCCCGTGTGGGCGGGAAGTCTGTGTCGCCGGCAGCCACGGCGGCCAAGTCGTCTGCTGTGCCAGCGAGTGGTCACGGTACCAACGGACACGCCAGCAACGATCACGCCCCGCGAACGGCAGCGGCTGCTCCGAAACCAGTGTCTCCAACTGCAGCCGACGACGGTCTGGCGACGGAACTGGAAACGTTCCTGACCGACTTCGTGGTGGAGCAGACGGGATACCCGCGGGAGATCGTGGAACTCGATGCGGATCTGGAGGCGGACCTTGGGATCGACAGCATCCGCAAGGCGCAGCTCTTCGGTGAGATCGGGCAGAAGTACGGGCTGACTGCTGATGACAGCGTGTCGCTCGACGAGTTCCCAACGCTGCGCCACCTGCTCGGTTATATGGTGCCCCGCGTGAGCGCGAAGTCGGCATCGGGGCCGGCGGTGCTGACTGGGTCGCATGGAACCCGTAGCGAGGACTTCGAGCGAGGCCTCCGAAACGGCCGAGAACACGCCGCGGCCATCAGGCTCTGGGCGAGGCAGATCGCGGCCGAGGGGGCGTCTACCAGGCCAGTCGTGATCGATCCAGCTATCGACAAGGAGCTCGCCGGCATTGCCGAGGGGGCAGGCATTGAAGTTGACATCGTTCGGGCCGCGTACACCGATCCGGCGGCGGCGGTTGGCGGCTGCGACGCGGTGATCGTGGCGCCGACTGATGCCGGTGCCATCGCCCGCGGACTGCTCGTCTGCTTCGGCCGCAACGCCGATCCCGCCGCGAAACGCTTCGAGACCCATGAGCTGCGCGGCACGCTGGTGAGCGTGAAGGGGTTGCCGGGAGCGATCGTCGGCTGGAATGACTCGGGCCTCGTCGCGACGATCAGCCGCGAGAACGTGAGGAATGCCTCGGTGGCTGGCGCGGTCGAACGGGTGGTGACGGAGTGCCGGTCGATGGCGGAGGCGGATGCGATGATCGCGCGGATGGCGACGCGGCCTTACGGCCTCATCGTGGCCAACGTCCGTGGCGGTGGGATAGAGGTATCGGCTACCGGAAAGATCGTGGCACTTCCCCAGGTCTTTCAGCAGTGTGATCCACGTGCGGCCCTGGCCCGCGTGGCACTGGCCGACGGCACGGTCGTACCGGAGCAGGCCCTTTCGTCGCTGCTGCTGGACCCCGCTGGAACCGGAGCATCGCTCTCGGCGACGTGCGCGTGGATGGCCGTCGGCTCAGCCGCAGGGAAACCCGCTCTTCGCGCGGGTGGACCGGCCGGTCGCGACTGGCTTGCGGCCGTGGCCACTGATCCTGTTGGTGAGGCGTGGCTGACCGTCCCGCGGGACGCTTCGCTGGCGGCCGGCAAGAGCCATGGAAGGGTGGAACAGATCACTCGCCGCTATCGCCTCGCTCTCCGCGATGCTGGTTCGGCTCGATCGGCACGCAGCCTCAGTGGCGAACGTGTGCTGATCCTGGGGAGTGGCAGCCTGGCCGGTGCACTCGCTGCCACGCTCACCGCTCGGGGCGCGAAGCCGTTTGTCTTGGAATGCAGTTCTGCCGAGGAGGCGATCGCAGCCGTCGAGCGAGCAGAGGCGGGCGGGCCCGTGCGGCACCTTGTCGTGGCCACGCCTCGACAGCAGACCGCCGGCGACTGGCTCTCGAGGCGGTCGGCGACGGTTGTTGCGCCGTTCTTCGCCTGCCAGCGGTGGCTCGTGCTGCGCGGCAAGGCCAACGACATCGGCTCCGCGACCCTGACGACGGTTGCACACCTCGGCGGTGATTTTGGGCTCTCAGGTGCCATCGACTCGGTGGTGGGTGGTGCGATGGCGGGACTCTTCAAAGGGATCGCCCGCGAGTTTTCCAGCCTGCATGTCCGCGTGGTGGATGCGGCGGCGGCGTTGGCAGAGACAGCACTCGCGGCTGGCATCGTGGCCGAGATGCAGGACGGAGTCGGGCCAGTGGAAGTTGGCCTCGTCGACGGGCGGCGTGTCACGATCGCAGCCTGCGAGACCAGACCGGCCGCGAGCACGGCGCTTGAGTCACTGCGGCATGGGAGTGCATGGGTCGTGACCGGTGGCGCACGAGGCGTGACGGCCGAATGCGCGCGGGAACTGGGTAGAAGGTTCGGGCTGAAGCTCGCGCTGGTTGGCTCGACGGCACCGGTCGCCGTGGAGCAGGCATGGCTGTCACTCGACGAAGCCGGACTCCGCGATCTCAAGGGCCGCATGATGCTCGACGCGAAGGCCCGCGGGAGCGATCCACGGACAGCCTGGAGAATGGTCGAGAAGTCGATCGAAATTGGGAAGTCACTGGCCAAGTTCAAGACGGCGGGAGTGGATGCGAAGTATTTCGCCTGCAATCTTTCAGACGCGGCTGCTGTGAGGACGCTCGTCCACGCGATCGCCCGGGATGTCGGGCCGGTTCGCGGCATCGTGCACGGTGCCGGGTTCGAGGCGGCGTGCCGGTTCGAAAAGAAGACCGTCGACGGCCTGGAGGCGACGCTCGGCCCCAAGTGTGCTGGCCTCGAGCACCTGGTGGCGGCGGTCGATCCGGCCACGCTCGAGGCCATCGTCGGCTTCGGCTCAACGAGCGGTCGCCTCGGCGGCCATGGCCAAGCCGACTATTCGCTTGCCAACGACATGCTCGCCAAAATGCTTGGGCAGCTTCGGCAGCGGCGCGGGCTGCGTGCGACGGTGTTCCACTGGCATGCCTGGGACGAGGTC
The DNA here is from genome assembly GCA_945877135.1 of Candidatus Kuenenia stuttgartensis. Classification (GTDB taxonomy): domain Bacteria; phylum Planctomycetota; class Planctomycetia; order Pirellulales; family UBA1268; genus CAMCQY01. The sequence goes on along the minus strand of CAMCQY010000003.1, from coordinate 39,890 downwards.
GGCATGGCGAGCCGACCGGAGAGCCGGTTCGTGCTGGAGCAGTTCGGCCTCAAGTTCATGCCGCTTGCCGAGGGGGTGCGACGGTTCATGGACGAGATCGAGGCGGGGCTGCCGGATGCGGAGGTGCTTGTCACCGAGCCAGCGATGTGCCCAGACGCGGTCTCGTCCGCCGACGTCAATCGCGACGCCGCCCCCGCGACCACCGTCTCAAAGAGCACGGCTGCCGCGGGGGCAGCCGGTCACGTGCCACGGCCGAGAGGCGATGTGGGGAGCCTCGTGGGCGGGGTTGAGCGGCAGGGAGCCAGCACATGGGTGTCGTTCCGGCTTGATCCAACGAGCGACCGGTTTCTGATCGACCACCTGCAGTACGGGCGGCCGCTTCTGCCTGCCGTCATGGGGGCTGAACTCCTAGCGCAGGCCGTGGTCGCCGCCGGGGCGTGTGGCCACGTGCAGGAGATTCGCGATTTTGCCGTCGAGCGGCCGATCGGATTCCCCGTCGATGCTCCACGGGATGTTCGCGTGGAAATCGGCGAACGCGACGGTGACACGATTGTCGCCCAAGGCTGGGCGGCGGTGCTCAACGCCGAAGGCCGCACTGCCGGGGAGGAGCGGGTGCATCTTCGATGCAAGGTGTTCGCTGGGCTCGTGGAGCCGGTCGCCGCGACGCTGGATGAGTCGCCATTCCCGTTCAATCCGATGGTTTACCAGGAAGATGCACCGCTGCGGCACGGCCCTTCCTTCCGCACGCTCGATGGCCTGTTCCTCGACCGCAGCGGCGGCTGGGGGCGGCTTGTGTCGCAGCACGGAGATGGCGTGACCCTGCCTCGTGGTCCGATGGGCTGGACGGTGCCCGTTGCGCTCCTCGACGGCTGCGTCGTAGCGTGTGCGGTCTACTCCTATATTCTCTGCGGCCGTCGCGTCGAGGTGCCCGTGGCGTTCGAGCGGTTGCGGATCGTGTCGCCGCCGCGGGGCGGCGAGAAGTGCGTCGCACGGCTTCGCTTCCGGTCGCAGGACTCGCGGGAAAGCATCTATGACCTCGTGCTGTATGGCGATGACGGTCGTGCTGTTCTCGCCCTCGACGGGTTGCACCTGGCCGTCATGGCTGCCGAACGGAGTCGGTCGTCATGATCAGCGAGACAGTGGAGCCGGTCGCCGCCGGACGTAGCCTTGCGAAGGAGCCGATCAGCCGCCGGGTGGGGGTGGGGCCGTGGAGCGTCGACGCCGTGTTTGTGACGCCACCCCGGGATTCAGAAATGTCGTTGTCCCGGCAGGCTGCTTGCCTGGCCGAGGAACTCGCGGCCGCACACCTCGATCGCGACCTCGATGCCGTGCGTCTTGCGACAGTCATGCCGTCGGGTCGGCCCATCGTGCTCGTCGACGGAATCCCGACGCGGGTGTCGGTCTCGATTTCGCACCTGCAGGGTCTGGTTGGCGCTGCCCTCTGCGACAGCGCGGGGGTGGGACTCGACATCGTCGATCCTGCTGAGGCTGGACGTGGTCTCGATGCGTGGTTCACGCCCGACGAACTGTCGCTGATGCCTGACGAGCATGGTCTCTTGCGGGCGCTGCTCTGGGCCGCCAAGGAGGCCGCCTACAAGGCGGCCCATCTCGATAGCGAGTTTCGGCCCAGGACGGTGACCATTCGCGACCTGTCGGCCGCGGGCTTCGCATGGATCGCGCAGGATCGTTTCGCCGATGTCCGTGGCACGGGGTGTTTCATCGGCATCAACAGGCACATCGTCGCCGTCGCGGCCACCCCTGCCCGGCGTGCCCTTCTCCAGTCTCAAACACGTTTCCCGGAGGCTTATCGCCCATGATCGATCTCACCGGAAAGGTCGCCCTTGTCACCGGCTCCAGCCGCGGCATCGGCCGGGCCTGTGCCCTTCGCCTCGCCGAAGCGGGCGCCGACATCGTCGTCAACTACGTCACCAGCGGCCGCGAAGCCGATGAAGTCGCCGCACAGATCGCCGCCATGGGGCGGCACGTCGCCTGCGTGCGGGCCGACGTCGGTCAGGAGGAAGATGTCGACGACATGGTCGGCTTCATCAAACAGGAATTCGGCCGGCTCGACATCCTCGTCCACAACGCGGCCACTGGCGGGTTCCGTCCGCTGGCCGCCACCACACAACGGCATTTCGACGCGGCGATGCACACGAACGTTCTGTCGTTCGTCTATCTGCTGAAGGCCGCAGCGCCGTTGCTCGAGTCGGCCCCGGGTCGGGGCAAGGCCGTTGTGCTCTCCAGTCATGGCACGCACATGGCGCTGCCGATGTATGGCCTCATCGGCGGCTCGAAGGCGGCGCTGACAGCCTTGGCCAGACACTGGGCGCTTGAGCTGGGCGATCGCGGTGTGAATGTCAACGTCGTCGAGGCGGGGCTCGTGGAGACCGACTCGACCAAGCGGCTCCCCGGCGCCGCCGAGATGTTCGCCGGACGCCAATACAAGACGATGATGGGCGAACGGATGCTCGAGGCGGCCGACGTGGCCGATGCCGTGCTCTTTCTCTCCAGCCCGCTCTCTGATCTTGTGCAGGGACAGACGCTCGTCGTCGATGGAGGAGCCGCCATCCACGTCTGACACGTATGCCAAGTCACGATTCCTATATCCTTCTCACTGGTGCGACCGGCCTGCTCGGCCGGTCGCTGCTCCGCGATCTCGCCGCAGCCGGCCGCCGCATAGCCGTGATCGTTCGCGGTTCGAAGACCGCCGGTGCCGCGGAACGTGTCGACGAACTGCTTGCCGACTGGCGTGAGGTGGCCAGCGTCGACGTGCCGTCTCCGGTGGTGCTCGAGGGTGACCTGTCCGCGGACGGGCTCGGGCTCACGGCCGAACAGCGGTCGTGGGTCGCGGGGAATGTCTGCGAGGTGATCCACTCGGCCGCCAGCCTGTCGTTCCAGCTCCGCGAGTCGGACGGCGAGCCCTACACGAGCAATGTCACGGGCACCCGGAACATGCTGGCGCTCTGTCGCGACACCGGCATCCGCCGGCTGCACCATGTGTCGAGCGCGTATGTCTGCGGCCTGCGGCAGGGGCAAATCTTGGAGAGCGAGCTCGACGTCGGCCAGACCCCCGGCAATGACTACGAACGCAGCAAGATCACTTCGGAGGCGGAGGCCACGGGGGCCGAATGGCTCGAGGTCTGCACCGTCCACCGCCCCAGCATCATCGTCGGCGACCTCGTCAACGGCTTCACGAACACGTTCCACGGCTTTTATAAGCCGCTGCGGATCGTGCAGCCCTTCGTGCAGGCTTTCGTCGGCGCGGAAATGGAGCCCGGCTCGCTCCTCGACGTGCTTGGCATGACCGGGACGGAATGCAAGAACCTTGTCCCGGTCGATTGGGTGTCGGCCGTGATGACGCGGATCATCCTCGACGAGTCGCTCCACGGTCGGACGTACCACCTGACATCCGATGCGCCCACGAGCGTCGGCACGCTCTGCCGTGTGTTCGAGGGCCTGGTCGTGGAGATGGCCGCCGAACTGAAGCGGAAGCGGGAGGCACTCGCGGTTCCTGGATCCCCCGGTCCGAAGCCCGCGGCCGCCTTCGACCCGCTCACGCTCGGCAAGCTGTTCCTCGACCAGATGCATGTCTACAAGGCCTATTGGCGTGATGACCCGCGGTTTGACACCACGAACACGCACCGCGCCGTGCCGGGTCTGCCGGCGCCAGCCCTCGACGAGGAGACGATTCGCCGCCTCTGCCGGTTCGCGATCGGCAACAACTTCCGCTGGCCGCCGCCGGGCCGCGAAGCGGGGCAGTCGACTCCGAGGGCCGCGATCGAAGGGGTGCTCGGGCCGGCTACCTGGTCGGCGCCGCGATCGGCCTCCACGGTCGGCCTCGCGGCCAGCGGAGCCGGCGGCGGACAGTGGACGGTCGCCCTAGAACATGGCCTGCCTGTGTCGCTTCACGTCGGCCTGCCCGCGCCGTCGGTTCCGACGGTCTGGCTGGCTGCGGAATCGTTGGAGCGGCTTCTCGCAGGCAGGGTTGCGGCCGCCGAGCTGTGTGGCCGTGGCGAACTCGCCATCGAGGCGGACGACCCTGCGGGCCGTCGTCTGGCGGTCGACATGATCAGCTGGCTCGCCTCGCGGCCGGTGTCTCTCGCCAACGCCTAGCGTGCTTCTCCGACTAGTCGGCTGGCGAATCGCCGCATGACGATCGCAGGTACTGGTGAAAGCACCAGATCCGCTCCTCGCGGGTGCCGATGCAGCCCTTGAAGGGCGTGGCGGCAAGGCCCCGCTGCTGGGCCGCGAAGACACTCGCATCCTCCCGCTGGATGGCGGAGTTGGCCTGCACGCCATGCCTCGCGGCCAGCCGGGCGATCACGCGGGCGAACGGGTTTCGCTTCGTGCCGTCGAGGCTGAACATCCACGCCAGGGTTGAGGAGGTCGTAGGGCTGGTCGGCAGATAGACCTGCGCATAGGTGAACAGGTCGGAGAACGTGAACACGAGGTTTGGGAAGATATGGTGGTGGACGTATTGGTCGGTCGTCGTGCCGCCGCCGAGCCAGCCCACCACCTGCCGCTGCTTCTTCACCGGCTCGCTGTCGTGGCCAAGGTCGTAGACGAGCGTCGTGGAACGGTTCTCCAAATAGTGCTTCTGCGCCTCTTCCGGAATCAGTCCGAAGCCACCGAGCGTGGTCGGATGGATGTAGGGCAGGTGGTAGGTCTCGACCGTGTTCTCGACCGGGATCTTCCAGTTACACGTGAAATTGCTCGCGTACCGCCAGTTGCACTTGTAGGGGGCGGCGAATGCTGCCGCGACACGGTCGAACCACTCTCCCAGATGATCACGGAGCGTGGGGCCATCCGCTGCGATCCGCACGAAGACCAGTTCGCCGCACGTCTCCACCGAAAACGTCTGGAGCCGCGCATTCTCCCTGTCGAAGGGCTTGAAACAGCCGCCATCGGGCACCTTCGCGACCTTGCCGTCTGCGGCATACTCCCAGCCGTGATACTGGCAGACGATCCGCGGGGCATTCCCGCGGGAAAGGTCCGTCAGCAGGCAGTGGCGGTGCGAGCAGACATTCAGGTAGGCGCGAAGAACACCGTCGATCCTGCGTAGTTGGATGGGCCGGCCGAGGATTTCGAGCGTCGCAAAATCGCCCTCGCGTGACAGGTCGGAGGCGACCGCCACGGGGTGCCAGGCGGACAGAAACAGCCGCTCGACCTCGCTCCGATGGATTTCCGGAGAGAGGTAGTCGTCCGGCCCGAGGACGTACTCGAGTTGTTCCTTATGGACGAACATGGCGGATGAACATGGCTGACGAACTGCGTGTAGATCGGGTCGGCACCCGACTCGACAACGCTACTTCGCCCCATTGCACGATTCAAACAGACGCCGATCCCCGCCCGATCAGCCTCGCCGGTCGATGACCAGCGGGTCGTGCGACCGGACATCGCCGATCCGCAGGGAGGCCTTCCCGGAGAGCAGATCGTCCACGAGCGATCCGACCACGTCCGCCCGCCAGCCCGACGCCAGCAGCGGGACGCGTTCGTCATCGGCATCCCAGTAGCCGAGCTTGTAGGCGAGCAGGTCGCGCATGTCGGAGGACGTGCCGACGAGTGCCGGTGCGAGGTGCATCTGCCGGCAGACGCCCGCCACCGCGGTGGCCAGAAACTGCCCCAGCACCGCCAGTTGCGGCGGTGGGGCCCGATGCTTTTCTCCACCCGGGCACTCCTCGTCGGGCAGGTCGAGGCCGCGCTGAATCGCCTCGGAAAGTCCGCGAAGGATGTGCCGCAGGTCCGATCGCTGCATGCCGCGGATCGCCGAGATCTGTCGCTCGTCGGCACTCTTCCGCTTGCAGAGCTCCACGAGCAGGTCGTCGCGAAGCACCCGCTTGGGCGGCATGTCGCGGGATTCCGCCACGCTGTCCCGCCAGTGCCAGAGTTCGCGAGCCATCGCCAGTTCGCGGCGCGACAGGCCGGAGAGGCCCGACACCCTCCGCCACCGCTTCCGGATGAACGACTCCTCCACCTCGGCCTGCCAGGACTGCATCTCGTCCTGCATCCAGGCGGTGCGTCCCGACGATGTGAGCTTGTCCTCCAGCTTTCGCCAGAGCTTTTCCAGATGGCGGACGTCGTCGAGGGCGTATTCGAGCTGCGCAGGCGTGAGCGGCCGCTGCCGCCAGTCGGTGCGGGTCTCCCCCTTGTTGGTCGGCAGATTCAGGAAACGCCGCACGATTGAGGCATAGCCGGCGGGATAGTCGTGATCGACGAGGCCCGCGGCCACCTGGACGTCGAAGAGCGACGATGGCCGGGCCTTGATCGCCTGCAGGATAAACCCCATCTCCTCGCGGCCGGCATGCACGACGGTGGTGCGGCCGGGCTCGGTGAGCAGCCGCCAGAACGGATCCAGCTCCCGCACCTTGAGCGTGTCGATCACCGCGAGCGTGTCGGGGGCAGCAACCTGGATCAGGCAGAGCTGGCTGCGATAGGTGTGTTCCGACACGAATTCCGTGTCGAAGGCGACGTGAGAGTGGGCGGCGAGCCGATCGACGAGGGCCCCGAGTTGCGACTCGGTCGTGACCAGATCGTAGCCATCGGCAGAAGAGTGGGGGGGAGTCACGCGGGTGGATGCCGGGGTGTCAGAGGCCGAGGTGTCAGCGGGTGTCAGAGAAAGAGCAGGGAGACGAGAATGAAGACCGGCAGGAGCACGCCGAAACTGTATACACAATAGCCGAAGAAGCTCGGCATCTTCACACCAGATTGCTCGGCGATCGCCTTCACCATGAAGTTGGGGCCGTTGCCGATGTAGGTCATCGCCCCCAGGAAGACGGCACCGAGGCTGACAGCCGTCAGCCGCCCGACCTCCACGCCCGCCATGGTGGCGCCGGTTGCCGGCAGCGACTGTGCCGCCTTGAAGAAGACGAGATAGGTCGGCGCGTTGTCGAGAACGCTCGAGAGGCCGCCCGTCGCCCAGAAGAATTCGCGCGGCGAATCAATTCCGAGATCCGCACCATGCTCGTGCAGCAGGGCCAGAGCCGGCTGCATGCAGATGAAGATGCCGAGGAACAACGCGGCCACCTCCAGAATGGCACCATACGTGAAGCTGTTGCGCGTGCGAATCTCGCTTGAGCCGAGTGCCAGCGACAGGCCAACGAGCGTCAGCAGCACCGCCTCGCGGAGAAAGATCCAGGGGTGTCCTGTGGTGCCCGGGAAGGGCTTGGCAGGGTCGAGGAGAGCCACCGCCGCGATCACGCCAGCCATCAGCAGGGCGTTGGGCCACAGCCCGCTGATCTTCAGCGGGCCGGCCGTGCGGACGTCGTGCTGAATGTCGCTGGGGCGTTCGTGGGGGTGGGCGTAGAACGTGTCCCAGAGCCAGTAGATCGCCAACAGCAGGCCGTTGGTTACGAGCCAAGGCTTCCAAAGCGAAAACGTCCAGAGGAAATCGACCCCTTCGAGATAGCCGAGGAACAGCGGCGGATCGCCGATCGGCAGCAGGCAGCCGCCGCAGTTGCAGACGATGAAGATGAAAAAAACCAGCGTGTGGGCGACGATCCGCCGTTCGCGGTTGGTTTCCAACAGCGGCCGCACCAGCAGCATGGCGGCGCCGGTCGTGCCGATGAAGCTGGCAGCGAGGGCTCCCACTCCGAGAAACGTCGCGTTGACCGTGGGCGTGGCCTGGAGGTCGCCTTCGATCCGCACGCCACCGGTGATGCAATAGAGCGAGAAGAGGAGCACGATGAACGGCACGTATTCCGCCAGCATCGCGTTGGTGAGGATGGCGCCGGCCATGCCCCACGACGGCCCGACCGCGGCCGGCGCGACGACCCCGTGCGTCGGAAAGTGGAGATCGACCGGATGTCGGTGCATAAACGCGTAGTAGCCGAGCGTGACCAGCGCGAGACAGCCCGACACGAGCAGTTTGCTCGAGTTGTGCTCCCACCAGTGCGACAGTTGCGGCGTCAGGGGCAGGATCGCGATGGCCGCCAGCAACACCGCGAAGGGCAGCACCGTGGCCGGTGGCGGAGAGGTGCTGACGCCGCCGTGGGCCGCAGCGTCTGGCCCGTGGGCTTCTCCGTGGGCTCCCGTCTCGTGGGCGGCTTGTGCCTGTACCAGCAAATCACGACCATATTGTGGCCAGCCGCAGGCGACCGCGGCGGCATAGGCCACGAGCAGGGCGGCGATGCCGGCGAGCGTCCGGGAAGACCCCGCAATGGTGGCGGATTCCGGGGCGGTCCGGTGCAAGGGTGGTGCGTCGTGCATGATGGAGAATAGGTTCCAGCGGGTTCCGCCGCGGGAATGGTATGAAACTGGTCGGAATCGCGAAAGCACAATGACGAACGAGCGTCGCCAATCGGGAGAGATCTGGCTGCGGGGCAATCTCCGCCCCGTGGCGTGGCTGGCGGCTTTGGCAGCGGTCATAGCGGCCGTTCTCGGTGTGACGGTGGCCGTGGCCGCGGCGTCGCTGTCGTATTCCTTGCTGGTGGCGACGTTCTCGGGCATCGCCGGGGCTGTTATCGGCACGCTGGCATACGCCGCAGCGCGGCCGCGGCTCGAATGGGTGGACAACTGCCTGCGAGTCAGACTGTCGCCGACCACCGTCGAGGACGTGCCGCTCGAGGCTGTCGAGTGCTTTTTTCAGGGTTCCAATCCAATCGCCCGCAGCGGTGAGCCCACCTGTGGCGACCATGCGGCCTTTCGGGTGAACACGCTGGTGATGCGGCTGGCGGAACGTTTCGCCGACTATGCCAAGCGACCGACTTTCACGCCCTGGGGCACATGGGATGACGGCTATGTCGTGTTCGACGGCCGCTGGTGCGAGCCGCTCTCGGCGGACCTCGCCAAGCAGCTCAGTCGAAGGCTCATCGACGCCAAGCGGTCGCTGTCCGAGGAACAAGTGTCCAAGGGCGTGTCTTCTGCGGACCAGAGTGCGGGAGTCGGGCCGTGAACTGGCGAGGACTGCTCGTGAGCGTGCGGGACGTCGCTGAGGCGGCCGCTGCACTGGAGGGCGGCGCCGCGATCATCGACGTCAAAGAGCCGCGGCATGGTCCGCTCGGCGCGGCGAATCCGGAGGCGATTGCTGCCGTGGCCCATGTGGTGGGCACTCGCCGGCCCTGGACGATGGCCTGCGGTGAACTGGGTGGCGGTTCCGGCGACGTGGGCGGCACCTCTGACGGCGGGCAGGGCACGGTTCACAACAGACCGCTCGATGCCTCGGTCACTGCGGTCCGGAGTCGGCTCGACCGCATGCTGTCGCTTCTGTCGCACTCCGCCGTGCCCCCCGCGGCCGTGAAGATCGGCCTGGCCGGCGCCGCGGGGACAGACTGGCAACACCGGCTGCGGGCAGTGTTTGAGTTCCTGCCATCTGGCAGCGACCGCGTGGCGGTGGCCTACGCCGACTGGCAGCGGGCCGTAGCGCCCTCTCCGACGGATGTCATCGCGGCTGCTGCCGGCCTCGGCTGTTCGGTGCTGCTGCTCGACACGTTCGACAAGGCGGGGGGGGGACTTTTCGACTGCTGTCCGTCTGGGATGCCGGCAGCGTGGGTGACGGCTGCGCGGGCCGCAGGGCTGCAGGTGGCAGTGGCCGGTCGCATCACCCAGGCGGAAATCCCGGTGGCCTGGGCCCTCCGACCCAATGTTGTCGCGTTGCGGTCAGCCGTATGCTTCAATGGCAGGGATGGCGCGGTGCAGGCCGGCCTTGTCCGCCGTGCCGTCAGCCTGGGCCACGACGATGCCTGCTCGCGACAGCCTGCAGGCTAGCCTTCCAACCCCCAACCCACTTTTTTGTGCAGACAGGAGAACGGCCGTGAAATCGATCGAAGTACGGGTGCCGCACACCCTTGAGCGAGACGAGGTCCGCCGCCGGCTGGACACCGCACTTGTGAAGGCTCGGGATGAATATGCCGCGGTCGTCGGCGACATCGAGGCTGCGTGGGAGGGAGACGACCGCCTCCGCGTGCTGCTGACCGTCAGCGGCATGAAGTTCGACGGAACGGTTGACATCATGGTCGAAGAACTCATTGTGGCCCTGCAGGTTCCGGGCATGGCCGCCCTCTTCACCCGCCGCATCCGCGATGGCATCGAGGAGCGTCTGGGAGGATTGATCGGGTCGCAGCAGGTGTAGGGCTCAAACAGCCCCTGCGGCGGTGGCTCGCCGGGACTGGCAGCGGTGGTCGATTGCTTTCGGGTGAACTCCATGCACTCCATACCTCCAGCGCGGTGCCTCTTGAGTAGAGCTTGGGGTATGGCTTGGGGTATCGCCTGGGCGATGGCCCTGGTGGCCGCCATCGGTCCGCCCGCGGTCGCGGCCCGTCTGCAGCCCGACGACCCCTTCGCCGACGAACTCAACCCGTTCGGTACCGGCAAGACGCCTTCGCGTCCACCAGCCGCAGCCCCGACGCCGGCGCCGCCATCGCGTCCTGCCCCCAAGTCAGCGATCAAACTGCCACTGCCGTTCCCGGAGGCCACGGTGCCGGGGGAGCCAGCCGCACGTCGAGATCGCACGATTGGCCGCGAGGCCAGGCCGTTTTCCCGTGACAGGGATCGCGACGCGGATCGCGACAGCGAACTGGGTGGTCGGGGCGGAACTGCCCTCGATGCGCCGCCCCGCCGCCGCATGTTCGGCTTTGACGAATCCGAAGACGAGGAACCGGAACAGCGCGAGCCGACGGAGTCGGAGAAAAAGCTCGTCGAGGCGGAGCGGCTCGAAAAGGAGGGCAAGCTCGAGGAGTCCCGCGACCTGCTTCTGGAGGCGATCAAGCTCGAGCCCACCCTGACGATCGGACACCTGGCGCTGGGCGTGGTGCTGCGGCGGCTGGGTGATTTCAGAGGCTCGGTGGAGGCTTGCTCGAAGGGGATCGAACTCGATCCGCAGGAGCCGGAACTCTTTCTGCGGCGTGGTATCTCCTGGTTTTACCTCGGGCTCTACGGCATTGCGCTGGAAGACTTCGAGGAGGCGGCGGGCCTGTCCTACGACGATCCGCGGCCCGAACTCTGGCGGGGGCTCACGCTCATCGAAATCGACCGGCCACTGGAGGCGATCAATGCGTATGCCTCGGCCATCCGTCGGGATCGGACCTTCATGCTTGGCTACCTGAACCGCGGGCTCGCCTATCTGGCCACCAACGAGCCCCACAAGGCGGAGTTCGATTTCAATCAGGCGATTCGCCAGAAGCCGAAAGATCATCGTGCATGGGCCAATCGCGGTGTCGCCCAGGCAAGGCAGGGACGGTATCGCGAGGCGGTCGAATCCTATGAGACCGCGCTGAAGATCAGCCCAAACGACAAGGCCGTGCGGCAGAATCTCGAAGCTGCCCGCCGGATGATCCGCCGGGAGTAATCGCGAATCGAGAAGCCCCCGGCGGAAGCCGGAGTCCCCGGACTTCCGTCCGGGGCTTTTTCAAACGTGCGTCAATCCCGAGCGCGGGCAAACACCTGCAGCGTGTCGTCCTTGACCGTCCACGTGAGATCGAGCGGTCCGAGGATCGCCGCGAGCAGTTCGTCGCGGGATGCATCCTTGACGGTAGCCCGCACGATTTCTCTCGGGGCGATGCCGCGGCGGGTGAGTGACTCGCGATCGAGGTCGAGCGTCAGTCCCAGTCGGGTGGCGATGGCTGCGAGCAGTTCCTCCAGTGGTGCCGCGACCTGCAGTGAGTAGGTGTGCTCGGTCGGCGGCCCTTTCGGCTGAGAACCTGGACGGCGACCGGGCGGCTTGCCTGGGGTGGGCTTGCCTGCGGTGGGCTTCATCAGTTTCGCGGTGGCTGCCGGGGGCGGCAGCCCGGCGTCGATGGCGATGATCCTGCCGGTAGGCATTCTTGCAGGCGCCGGAGCGGCCCGCCAATCGATCCGCAGATCGAACGGGCTGAGCAGCAGGTCGAGCCCTTCGGCGAGCGTCAGTCCGGGAAGCGACATCGCCGGCAGGTGATCGTGCGGTATGAGCACGACATCCTCGAGCGTGATGCCGGCCTTCGTGGCAGCGGCTGCCACGAGGTCGCGGGGCCGGGCTCCCGCGGCCCACTGCCACGCCATCGGCGTGTCGAGCACAGACCGTTGGTGCGATGGCAGCGAGGCCAGCCGGGTCTTGCGGGCCGCCTCCGCCCGGCTGGTAAGACTGCCCATGCCGCGTGGCACGATCCGGATCGACGAATCGAGCGTCGCCACCTCGCCGCCGGCGAACGCGGCGCCGCGAGCGATCACCTCGTGGAGCGGTTCCTCATGGCACTCGAGCCGGATCGCGGTGCTGGGATTGAGTCGGCGATCCACCAGCACGGGGATCCCGGCGGTGTGGCCGACCCGGCCGGCCCACTCCCGCAGGGCGATGCCGCTCCAGGTCGCGGTGATGGGGGCATCGAGATCGACCGGGGCTGCCAGGCACGCGGCCCCGATGATACCCCACCCTACGAAGACCCAGAGGAGGGCGGCACCGATCGCAAGCAGAGCGGTGCTGTTGACCGAGGTCGTAGCCCAGGCAGACGGCAATGCGTCTTGTGCAGTAGGCTCAGCCGAGCGCTGGGATGACGCGGGCACAGGCACGGACAGACTCCAGCACTTTGATTCGGGGAACCCACCGGAGCATACCGCCGGCGGCGGCAACGACGACAGATGACCATGGCAGCTGAAACAACGATCGTCGTGCTCGGAGCGGGAATCAATGGCGCCGCCATTGCCCGAGAGCTCACGCTCTCGGGCGTGGGAGTGATCGTGGTCGATGGCGACGACATCGCTGCCGGCGCCACCGCCTGGTCCACCCGACTGATCCATGGCGGCCTGCGGTATCTGGAATATGGCGAGATCGGACTGGTCGGCGAAAGCCTTGCCGAACGCAATCGGCTCGTGCGACTGGCCCCGCATCTGGTGCGCCGGCTCCCCTTCTATCTTCCTGTGCAGGGTCGCTGGGGCGGACTGTGGGCAGCCGCGGCGCGGCTGGTCGGCTGCGAGTCGCTGGCCCGCGCATGGCAGGGGCGGCATGGGCGGGGAAGTTGGACGGTCGGAATCGGGCTCTCGCTTTACGACCTGCTGGCGGCCGGCGCAGGCTGGCCGCGTCATCGGATGGTGCGGGCTGGCCGCGCCGGCATGCCGCGGATCGACGACCGCGCCTTTCCCTTCGCCGGGCTCTATGACGATGCGCAGCTGCTTTTTCCCGAACGGTTCACGGTGGAACTGCTCGTGGACGCCCGCGAGATCGCCGCGGCCGCGGGCACGCGGTTCGAGGTGGCCACGCACCGCGAGGTGCAGTTCGGCCACGACGGCGTGCTCCGGGTTGGCCCATCGGCGGCCAGCGGCCCGTTCGAGGTCAGGCCCGACGCGATCATCAACGCCACCGGCGCCTGGGTGGACCGCACGCTCGCCGCGTTGTTTCGGGGCGACGCGGCCGCCTCCGGCCGCCGACTGATGGGCGGCACGAAGGGCAGCCACCTCGTCGTGCGGTGCCCTTCGCTGCGGGCCGCGCTCGCCGACTACGGCGTCTACGCCGAAGCCGCAGACGGCCGGCCCGTCTTCGTGCTTCCCTTCGGATCCGAACTCGTGCTCGTGGGCACGACCGACATTCCCTTCAGCGGTGATCCGGCGGAGGCCCGCACCGACGAGGCGGAGATCGGCTACCTGCTCGCGGCGGTGACGCGACTCTTTCCGACGGTGGCACTCCGTCGCGATCACGTGCAGCAGCATTACTGCGGCGTGCGGCCGCTGCCGTTTGTGTCTGGCGATACGCGGTCACCGGCGGGAGTTACCCGTCGGCATCTGCTCGTCCGTCATGACGATGCATCGCTGCCGCTGTGGTCGATCGTGGGCGGCAAGCTCACCACCTGCCGCAGCCTGGCCGAGACGGTCGCCGCCACGGTGCTCACGGCGGTCGGCCTGCCTGTGCGGGGCACATCGCGAGAGCGGCCGCTGCCGGGGGCGTGCGCGGGGGCCTCGCGAGACACGGTCGTGTCAGCATGCCGCAACCTCGCGGAGCAGGCGGGCGTACCGCGGGCCGATGCCGGCACGGTCGCGGAGCAGACCGTCGGCCTGTTTGGATCACGGGCGGCGGCGATCTGGCAGGGCGGCCGCGATCCGGCTGCGCTTGGCGATCTGATTCGCGGGGTTGGCCTGCCACGGGCAGCGGTGGGATTCTGCGTCCGTGAGGAGTGGGCCACTTCACTCGATGATCTCATGGAGCGGCGACTGATGCTGTCGTTTCACGAACGCCTCAGTCGCGAGTCGATCGCCGACGTGGCGGAGTCGCTGGCCGCCGCCGGTGTCCTGCCATCGGATCGAGTGGCCGCGGCTGTGGATGGATGCGTGGCGAGACTCGAAGAACGGTATGGCCGGCGTGTGCCCCGCGCGAGCGATGGGCCGGGCTCTGCCGGTGGAACGAATCAAGGAGGGGGACGATGACCGCCATCGAATCAGCCAAGACATGCATCCTGGCACTCGATCAGGGCACCACGTCGAGCCGGGCGATCCTGTTCGACCGCCGTGGGGTTCCGCTGGCGACGGCGCAGGAGGAGTTCCCTCAACTCACGCGAACACAGCCCGCCGGCATCCAGCCTGCCGGTGCCGCCACTGAAGACGTGGCGATTGTCGAACACGACCCGGAAGACATCTGGCGGACGCAGCTCTCCTGTGCCCGACGTGTGCTTGAGTCGAGCGGCACGTCCGCTGATCGGGTGACCGCCATCGGCATCACCAACCAGCGGGAGACGACGATCCTTTGGGATCGCATCACCGGTCGGCCCGTTGCGCCGGCGATCGTCTGGCAGAGTCGAGTGTCGGCGTCCATCTGCGGCCGCCTGCGGGCAGAGGGCATCGAGGACGACGTCCGCCGTCGCACCGGCCTGCTGCTCGACCCGTATTTTTCGGCCACGAAGATCATGCACCTGCTGGAGACGATGCCGGGGCTGCGGTCGCGGTGCGAAGCCGGTGAGATCCTCTTTGGCACGGTCGATACGTTCCTGATCTGGCGGCTCACCGGTGGCCGTGTGCATGCCACGGATGTCACCAATGCCAGCCGCACGCTCCTGTTCGACATCCACCGGCTCGACTGGAGCGACGAACTCTGCCGCCTCTTCGACGTGCCGCGGGCGATCCTGCCTGAGGTGCGGGCGTCGAGCGGCTCGTTCGGCGAGACCGATGCCGAGTGGCTGGGCGCGTCAATCCCGATCGCGGGATGCGCTGGCGATCAGCAGGCGGCGGCGTTTGGGCAGGGCTGCCTGCGGCCGGGCGATGCGAAAACCACGTACGGTACCGGGGCGTTTCTGATGTTCTCAACCGGGCACGAGCCGGTGGTCAGCCGCCACGGCCTGCTCACCACGCCGGGCTGCACGTTCGCGGACGGCCGGGCACCGACCGCTGCCGCCGCCGACTTTTTTTTGGAGGGATCGGTGTTCGTGGCGGGAAGTCTCGTCGGCTGGCTCCGCGACGGACTGGGGATGATCGGGCAGGCCAGAGAGATCGAGCCGCTGGCGCGGAGCGTGGCCGACAGCGGCGGCGTGATGCTCGTGCCCGCCCTCACGGGGCTCGGCGCGCCCCACTGGGATCCCTTTGCACGGGGGCTCATGATCGGGATCTCGCGGGCCACTGGCAGGGGCCACATCGCCCGCGCGGCGCTCGAGTCGATCGCCCTGTCGGTGGCCGACGTCGTCGACTGCATGCAGCAGGATGCGGGTGTGCGTCTGGGACGCCTGCGGGTCGATGGCGGTGCGAGCAGCAATGATCTGCTCATGCAGCTGCAGGCGGATGTGCTCGGCCTGCCTGTGGAACGACCGGCCGTGCTCGAGACGACGAGCCTGGGGGCGGCACTCCTGGCCGGCCTGGCAACGGGGTTCTTTCCCGATCATGCCGCTGTTGCGGAGGCGCAACGTGTGGACCGGGTCTTCGAGCCGCAGATGGCCGAAGACGCCCGGACGCGGCTGCTCGCCCGCTGGAGGAATGCCGTCGAGCGGTCTCGCGGGTGGGCTCAACCGGGATGATTGTCAGCGAACGACCGGGCCGTTGGCCGGCCGACGATTCTCAGCGACCATCGCGCCGGACGTATACCGCTGTGGATTCGCAGCGAAAGCGTCGCGGGTTTCGGTGGAGGAGAAGAGGTAGGTCCGCGACTGATAGGTGACCCCGTAGCGACGCTGGCCCGGCGTGCTTTTCCCCGCGTCGAATGCCAGGACGGGATCGTCGCCCGAGAGGGCGGGAGCGTAGCGGTCAGGATCGGCCAGAAAAGCCTTCTGCTGTTCGGCGCTCGCAAAGAGATAGGTTCGGCCGCGATGCCGCGCTCCCCACTGGGCACGACCCTCGACCCATGCTCCGCGTTCGGCGAGCGTGACCGGGCAGTAGCCCTCCAGACCGACCGGCATGGAACCGTAGGTGTCGGGCTCAGTCGGGGCGGCCGGAGCGGCAGCGGTTTGCGTGGATGCGCTGGCCGCGGAGTTCGTG
Source organism: Candidatus Kuenenia stuttgartensis (assembly GCA_945877135.1). GTDB lineage: Bacteria > Planctomycetota > Planctomycetia > Pirellulales > UBA1268 > CAMCQY01. The sequence goes on along the minus strand of CAMCQY010000003.1, from coordinate 23,540 downwards.
CTGCTCGGGGTCGGCTTCGCTGCCGCAGGCTTCGAGAACAGACTCAACGGCTTCTGGAGGGCCGCGAGCAGCGACGAGGTGGCAGACGGCTTCTGCGGCTTGGTCTCGGCGAGGGGCGTGGCCGAGCCACCGGCAGTCGGCTGCTCCGGGGTGGCGGGCCGGGGGTCTGTCGGGGCCGGCTGTGCGGCGACGGCCCGTCCGTCTGCGAGCGACTGTGTGCCTGATGCCGTGGCGATGCCGGATGCACTGCCAGCGGGTATCGCCGCCACGGCAGCCTCCGACTTCGCGGCCGTGGCCGTCTGGTTCTGCGGCGGCAGTCCCAGCCACGGCGCCGATCTGGCTGCCGCGTGAGAGGAGGCCGCAGGCGAGGTGGGGGCGGGGTCGATGGCGAGTGGCGACTGCGCGGCGGTGCGGCCGAGCGCGGAGTCGGCGGCGAGGGCAGCGGGAGCCGCGTGCGGGGCCACGTCCACTGTGGTCGGAGCAGCGGCCGGCATGGCTGGGGTGGTGGCTGCGGCATCGGGAATTGCTACCGTTGCCACCGTGGCCGGAGACGCAGCAGCGGGCGTCAACATAGTCGGCGCGACCGACGACGCGACCGACGGTGCCTGCGGCGTGGTGATCGCCGTATCCCGAATCGTGGCTTCACGAATCGTGGTGTCGCGAAACGATGCGGCGATGGCTGATTCCGGTCCGCTGGCCGGGGCGGCATCATCACTGGCGAAGTCGGAGAGCATGCGGACCTTGGCTGCGACGGCATTGATTGCCTTGCCGCCTGGCGGCACGGTGCCGTGATTGTCGGTTGACGTGACCGCCCGCGCGACTCTGGTGCCGCCGCTCCCAAAAGACGGTAGTGCTCCCGAACCGCTTGCGGGCATATCGGCTATTTCGCGGAGGCTGACGGCCGTCTCTGACGGTGAGCCCTGCTCCGACGAGCGGGCTGCCGAGGCGAAGGCCGCCTCCTGCGCCGCGTGGGCAGCCGCGGCCACGAATCCGGCCGGCGTTTCGGGGAGTTCAAATTTCGAGAGCAGCCTGTCGTCGGCTGTGACAATGCAGGCGGTGGGCACCTTTGTGATGCCCAGGCGACGTGTCGCTTCGGGGTTCGTGTCAACGTCCACGCAGACCGGTTCGAAGCAGGCCGTGATGAGGGCAACGGCTTCGTCGCTGGCCAGCGTTGTGCGGTCGAGGGTCGTACTCGCCGAGCTCCAACTCGCCGTGAAGATCGCCAGCACAGGGCGATGGCTGGCCTCGGATGCACGCCGGGCGGTCGCGAGATCCTGATGCCATGGCACGGCAGCAGAGGCGACCGCCGTCCACACGGGCGACAGCGCGAGCACGGCCAGAGTGGCCAGCAGGCGGCAGGTACGGGAGGGGATTGGCATTGGAATCACCATGCAGGTGGAAGACATCACTCCAGCCTCTGGGCCGCATAGGCCTCTGGGAACAACTGGCACCAACGAACACGTGAATCCGAAGGGGGCGACCCTCAGTCCGGGCGACGTATCGCCGAGCCGTGGGATCGACCGTCTTGAGACCCGGAAGATGTATCGGTCGAATCAGTCGCAGGAATCAGACAGAAAACGCTGTAAGATCGGATTTGTGAGCCAAAAGCAGTTGTGCGGCCGCTCTATTTGCCCCATCTTGCCAGAAGTCTCTGTGGGCCACGGATGCGGGTTCACCGCCGCTTGACATTTTGGCGGAGGGAGAAGATACTTCCGGCTGACACGTTGAGACGGGGTTTTTCAACAGCGGCACAGCCGCCGTGTCACTCCCGAGGAATCTCCGAAAGATTTTTCGAGCTATTCGAATCTTTCGAGATAGGGGGCCTTTCCTTGGCCCACCCGGGATCTGATTCCGGTGTCCCAACCATTCACGTGGAATGTATGGGTACTGGATCGTGTGGGCTCTGAAGTCTGGGCCTCCGAACTACATCCTTGCGCTGATCCTCGAGTGGGATCCTGACGGGGTAAAAACCCCAGGGTCTGGCTTCTGGGACTGGTTTCAGGATCTGGTTTTTGTGGGTCTCGTTCGTTCGTTCGGTTCGATGGTCCGACCCTGACTGGTCGCGTTCTGCGGGCGGTTTGGTTGCGGGTTCCTTCGACGGTTCAAGCGAGTGTTGTCCGATCCTTTCATCCAAGGGTGTACTGTATCCATGTCGAAGCGGAGGCGATCGCGGGGCCGCGGTGGGTTTGGCGGACAAGGCGGACAAGGCGGACAGGGTGGCCCAGGTGGGCAGGGCGGGCACGCGCCGGGCGGTTACGCAGGCGCCGGTCAGGGGCAGGCCCATGGTGGCGGCGGGGGAGGCTACGGTGGGCGTCGTCGGCGGTTTCGTCGCGGCGGCGGTGGTGGTGGCGGCGGCCCGGTGCCGGCAGGTGCCGGCGCGGTTGATATGGAGGGGGACGGAATGCGGCCGCCGGACCTTGAGCCGGAGGTCACTGAAACGGGTGAACCGATTCCCCTCGAGCCTGGCAACGGCATCCTGGAGATGCACCCCAACGGATACGGGTTCCTGCGGAGCCCTGAAACCAACTACCAGCGTGAGCGGACCGATCCGTTCGTTCCCGCCACGATGATCGAGCGGTATCGGCTGCGCGAAGGCGTGTCGATCAAGGCCCTCGTGCAGCCAGGAAGACGGCAGCAGGGGCCGCGGGTCCGTGAAATTCAGGAAGTGGAGGGGCTGTCGCCCGACCAGTATTCCAGCGTCAAGACCTTCGATCAGCTCACGCCGATCAATCCGGAGACGTGGCTGCGTCTTGAAACCGGCCAGCAGCCGATCACGACCCGCGTGATGGATCTGCTGACGCCGCTTGGCAAGGGGCAGCGGGCGTTGATCGTGGCACCGCCGCGTACCGGCAAGACCGTGCTCCTGCAGCAGGTATCGCAGGCGATCTCGACCAATCACCCCGATGTTCAACTCGTGATGCTGCTCGTTGACGAGCGTCCCGAGGAGGTCACGGACATGCGCCGGACCGTCAAGGGAGAGGTGATGGCCAGCAGCCTCGACTGTGACGTGGAGAGCCACGTACGGCTGTCACAACTGGTGATTGAGCGCTGCAAGCGGATGGCCGAGTCGGGCAAGGACGTGTTCTTGCTGATGGACTCGATCACCCGCATGGCCAGGGCCTTCAATAAGTGGGTCGGCAACACGGGCCGCACGATGTCGGGTGGTGTCGATATCAAGGCGCTCGACATCCCCAAGAAGCTGTTCGCCTCGGCCCGCGTGTTCGAAGAAGGGGGCTCGCTGACGATCGTGGCGACGGCCCTGATTGACACCGGCAGCCGGATGGACGAGCTCATCTTCCAGGAGTTCAAGGGCACGGGAAACATGGAATTGGTGCTCGACCGCAAGCTTTCGGACAGGCGGGTCTGGCCCGCGATCGACATCTCGCAGTCGGGGACAAGGCGTGAGGAGAAACTGCTCGATGCCAATACGCTGCACGCGGTCGGCATGCTGAGGCGGACGCTCTCCACGATGCACCATGTCGATGCCATGGAGCAACTCACGAAGCAACTCGCCAAGTTCAAGAGCAATCGCGAATTCATTACGCTGATTGCCAGTTCGCGTGCCGACGATTGACCAGCCGCTCAAGCCCTACCGGCTGAGGTTTTCCTGCTCGGGATCTTTCTTCTCAGGTCTTTTCAGGATGTGCGGTCCCGAGTCGGCCGAGCCAGTAGGCGTATTGTGGGTCGCCGTTGCGGAAGGAAAACACGGCATCGGGCAGCCTCGATTCGTCCGGTCCCTCCGAACGGACCCGGACGACGATCGCGCCGTCGCTGCGCTTTTCGATCGTCACCCGATGATCGGGAATCCGCGGTGTTTCCGGCGGCGGTGGCATGATGACCAGCTTTTGGAGGGCCAGCGTTCGGAGGGCGGGGGTTCAGTTGGCTGAGCGCCCGCAGCGTCTGGCTTCGAAGTATGCCGCGCTTCGCGGACGGAATCCAGCCGGGGGAATCGAGACGGTTGCAGGCCGACCTTTTTTTGACACTCCGCGCACGGCATTCCTATACTTGGTCTTCGCGCCGATCTCCCCTGGAGTTCACACGTATGACGCAGTACGCGTCGCTCGCCGACGATTTCTACGTCAACATGAATCTGGCCACGGAGATGGAACTTCCGGGCCAGCGGGAGACGATTCTGCACTTCTTCGAACGGGTGCAGAAACGCTTTCCCACGATGAGGAAGTTCTACTGTCGCGACAAGCGGGATTTCGTTCTGGAGGAGGAAAAGGATCAGGGGCGTTATCGCTGGGCGGCGGTCGAGTCCAAGCGTCTTTGCTCCGGTCAGGTAAATCCGTCGTCGCTCGATGCAGTGCTCGATCAGCACCGTCTGGTGCTCGATTTAGCGCCGACGTTCCTGTCGATCAGCCCGCTCGACTGTGAGGCACTCGACGTGCTGTTCGGCTTCGATTTCGCCTTCCGCGGAAATCACAACGCGCTGCTGGCGGAAGCCCTCGGCGTAGGGCCCGCATTTGACCGTGCGGCCGAACTGCCCGGGGGGCGTGTCATCAATTACGAGCCGTCGCTGACGATCTCGCTCGACGAAGACTGCCGTGTCCAGGTTCGAGTCAGCACGGAGACCAGGACAAATGCGTTTCAGGTCCGCACCGGTGACTTTACCGAGGAGCAGCTGAGCGTTTACGTCACGGCCCGGCAGTATGGAAGTCTCGAGCCGGGCACCACCTACGTGGAGGCGATGGACAGGCTGGCCACGCTGGCCCGCGAGGTCGTTGACACGTGCGTGGTCGATCAGATCCTGCGGCCGCTCGCCCGCACGATCTCGCTCAAGTAGTATCGCGGACAAGCCATCCCTGGCCTTGTCCGCTCGAGGTGGCGAACATCCTGTTCGCCGTATCGCGGAGAAGCCATGCCTGACGGCGTCCATGCAAGCCCGCGGCGCAAGCAAGGGAATGCAGGTGGCCGTTGCGGTGAAGCAACGCGGTTGCCACCCACACCGCTATCGCTGGTTGCCCGAACGGCCGCCACGCCTCGAGTCGCGAGGCCTGTCTGATGAGCCGCCGCGCGGCGGGGAGTCACTCCGCGGCTCTCCTCCGCGACCACCGGCGTCTCCCCCGCGCGGGGATCGGCTGCGGGCGTCGAGATTGCCGGCAATGACGATGCCAATTGCCTCCACCCAGCTCGGCACGTCGAGCACCTCGTTGAGGCCGCTCTCAATGATGCTGTCATCGTCGTCCGCTGGATGACGCTCGTCTCGGCCACGGCCGTCATGGCTGGCGTCCTCGATGCCGAGGAACTCCAGGCCCTCGTCATCCTCCTCGCGTCCGCCTGCCACGGGGGCAAATTCATCACGGCGACCGCGATCGAAGGTGGACGCGGAACGACGCTCGTCACCCGTGGTCCTGCGGCCACGCCGTCCACGCCGGCCGCCTTCTTCGCTCGAACGCCCTTCGCTCGAACGGCGTGATGGGGACCCCTCGCGGCTGCCCTCTGCAGGTGCGGTGGTGCCGCGGGCATCGCGACTCCGGCCTTCGCCGCCGCGGCGGCGGCGGCGGCGGCGACGGCCGCCCGATTCACCAGACTCGCGGTCATCACTGCGGGCCGTGCCGGACGGCTCACCGCCGTCATGCCGAGACGCATCGGGCCGACCCGAGTCGGCTCCCGGTCTGGCGGGCTGTCGCATGCCATAACCAGCGGGCAACGGTTCGTCGTCAGAATCGTGGTCGGCAAAGCGGGGCGAGCTATCGCTGGCATCGAGGGCCGGTTCACCGTTTTCACGGTCTGCCTGCGGCCGGGTGCCGACATCACCGTCACGATCGCCACGTCCGCGGCGGCGGCCGCCCCTCCGGCCACGTCGGCGGCGACGTCGCGGAGCCCCGTCTGCATCGCGGTCACCCTCTCCGGCCGGTGCCTGACGATCGCGGTCGTCGTCGTCGCCAGAATCTGCAAGAGGCTGGCCTACGCGTGTTGCCGGTTCTTCCAGCCGCTCATCCCTGGGCTCGCCAAAACCATCGTGTTCCCGCGCCGCAATGGGCCTGCGACTGGTCGATGGTTCGTCGTCGGCACGACCGGGAAGCGGACGGTCGCGGCCCTCCTCCCGTCCGTCCTCTCGGCGACCACGGCCACGGCCACCGCGTCGGCCACGGCGGCGTCGGCCACGGCCCTCGCCCTGCTCGTCTTCACGGTCGGCCCGCGTTGCGGCCCCGGGTTCGGTGCGGTCACGAGAATCGCCCTCGGGGCGATCAACGATGGGACGCTGACGGCTGGCTTCTTCCCCCCCGTCGCGATCGCCTCCGTCACGCCTGGTTGAACCCGCCGGCGGTCGGCTTTGTTGCTGGACAGGCTCTGCGGGCGGTCGACGACGACCAAAGCCAAAGGAGAATTCTTCCTGCTCCCGCTCGCTGCGACGAGGCTGCGGTTCGTTCGTTGCCCGCGGTGCGGGCGAGGCCGGCGGCTGTGGCACTGGCGGCTGGGGCCGGCTGGTCGGCGGCGCAGACTCGGCGGTTGGCTCGAGCCCCAGCGACGAGGCCAGCCCACCCCAGTCGGAGCGGACGGCTGCTGCCGGCCGGTCTTCGCGAGGTTTCTGCAGCGGGCGGGCAGGTGTCGCCGGGGCCGCGGCAGCCGGCCGTGACACTGGCTCGGCGGCGGGGGGGGCGGCCGGCTTCGCGCCGAGGGACTCGGCCAGATTGGCCCAAGGATCATTCTTCTGTTCGGGCTTCTGCTCGTGTTCCGACATCATGCATTCCAGAGGGGATTGTTGTGTGGGGGCTTACGGAGGGCGGAGACCCCGGCGAAATGCCGCACGGGGGCGGTGCTGACCTCGGTCCAAGTCCGCAAGATACTACAAATCCCGCCAACGTGGCAGCCGCCCTGCGATCGCCGCCGGCAAGGCCATGCTTTTCGCCCTACTGGTTACGGCGTCGGGAGACGGGACAGCGCCCGGATCATGCTGCCGTTGTCGGCCACGTCGAACAGCGGACGATAGGGGCTGGCCAGTCCCCGGCGGGCGCGGCCCGCTGGGTACCAGACGAGGTTGGCCGAGAGGTTCCAGGCCGAGGGCGTGAAGGTCACGCTGGTCGTGCCGAGTTGGACCGTCTGCGACTTGTCGGGCAGCAGGTAGGTGAACGTGCCCTCGAGGGCGAGCGATCGCGACATCGGGGCGCGAATCGTCGAGCCGACCACGCCTTGCCCGTTGCCCGATGCACCGCCCCAGACCCGCGCTTCGTTGGCGTCGCCGAAGTGGAGTCGGTAGAAGGCGGTGTAGAGGTCAACCGTGCTGGCCACGCCGGGTGACACGCCGGTTGGCGAGTACGATCCCTTCTGCTCGGTGGCGTTGAAGGCGCCCCAGAAGCCGAGTTCGTGATAGCCCCAGACATAGCTCAGTTCGCCACGGATCTGGGCCACATCGACGTTCTCGAAGTAGCTGTCGCTCAAGTAGTCATACACCGCACCGCCCTGCAGACCGCGTCCCTCGAAGGCCCGCGTGAAGAAGCCGGTGGTGACGAAGACCTGGTCGCGCGAATTGCCACGCAGCGTTCCCAGGCCGTCGCTGATGGTGGGCTGCTGGAAGTTGCTCTGCACGCCCCGCGCACCAATCTGCCAGCCGAGGCCGAACGCGTTCCAGAAGGGCATCGCCCAGTTCACGTATTCGTTGGTGCCGTAGTTGCCGAGGAGGCCGAAGTTGGACTGGTTTTGGAAGGCCGTGATGCCGGCACCCGCGCTGAAATCGCGATACCATCTCCAGCCGTAGTAGGGCTTGCCGAACTGCCGCAGCCAGGCGCAAACGCGGCCGTCATGCGGCCAGCAGGTGAGGAAGCCAGGCGACTCCTCGCAGGCGAACGGATCGTCGTAAAACGATTCCACATGCAGTTGGGTGGGGTACTCGCCCATCCACATGCCACCGTCCGCCGGCGACATCGTCCCATCGGTGTACTCACCGCCATAGCCCTGGCCACCCATGGCATCGGGGCCCATCTCCATCATCTCCGACGGCGTGGTGTTGATGATGATCGACGGCTCCTCGGCCGTCGGGATCGATTGGGATTCGATCGGTGTAGGCAGCATCTGATTCGGCAGGCCAGCGGCCGGCAGCTGGCCGGGCATTGAGCCACCGTCGATCGCAGCGGCCTGCGGCGCCCGGGCCATCACCGAAGGCAGGCCGTCGGTGTTCATCGCGAGGCGGTCGGTCCGCTGGCTGGTCGGCCGGCTGGCTGTCGCGTTGAACCGCGGCGCCAGGCCACCGCCAAGCGGCGCGGCAGCGACCGTGTTCGGACGCCGAGGACTCCCTTCAACGGCAAGCACCGGTCGGCCGGCATCGCCTTGAGGAGTCCGGAACAGACTCACATCGCCCATGCTGGGCAGGGTCAGTTGGCCATTGTTCGTGAAGTTCGAGCCGAAACGCCCGGGCAAGCGATTGTCGCTCCTCCAGTCGCCCATCTGGGCTGCTGGCCGGGAACGCGGCGGTGCGGACGACTGGTTCTGCACAGGTCGCCGGCGCGGTGCGACGGCTACGGCTGGCACGCCGGCGGGCAGGCCCACCGAGGCTGGCGGAGCCGTGATAGGGGAGGGAGCCGTGACAGGGGAGGGAGCAGTGGCCACGGGCTGCGTGGTGGCGGCGACTGTGGCGGGCATGCCGCCGGAAGGCGTGACTGTCGCCTGGGGGGCCGGCTTGGCCGTGGATGGGGCGCTGGCCGGAGCCGCGTCTGTGCTGCCCGGCTGGCTTGAGGTGGCTGCACGATGGGGCGTCCATCGCAGTTCGCCCTGCCCGCCTGCGGCAGCGGTGCCTGGCTGCTGTGACCAGGCGAGGCCATTGCCCAGCAGGGCAAACGCCAGTGACAGGCCAACGAGGTGTCGCAAACCGTGCGAAACGTGCATGACAGACTCCTTCCGATCCGGCGATACGGCGGGAATGGCCCGGCCGCTATTCGGTAATCGGAATAGGTATCGTCATCCACACAACCAAAACTTCCGCCAAAATCGACGCGACCAGCAGGCTTTTCCCAGCTTGCGCAGCCTATCTGTAGCTTGCGCAGTCGAGTTCTAGCTTGCGCAGTCGAGCGCGGCGGAGAGGTCGGCGATCAGGTCGGCCGAGTCTTCGATGCCACAGGCGAGACGAATCATGTTGTCAGAGATGCGGAACGTCGCCCGTTCGGCCGGCGAATAGTTCCAGTAGCTCATCACCAGCGGCTGCTCGATGAGCGATTCCACACCGCCCAGGCTGGGGCCGATCCGTGGGATTTTCACGGCATCGATCACTCGTGCCGTCTGCCGCCAGTCGGCGTTTTTCACGAAAAAGGTCACCAGACCGCCGAAGCCCCGCATCGTCCGGGCGGCCAGGGCGTGATACGGATGGCTCTCGAGGCCGGGATAGAGCACCCGCTCCACCCGCGGATGCCCTTCCAAGAAGCGGGCCACCGCCAGACCGTTGGTGTTGTGCCGTTCCATCCGCAGGGCGAGCGTCTTGAGGCCACGCTCGAGAAGATAGGCGTTGTGGGGGGAGTTTACGCCACCCATGATGCCGCGGAGGTGGCGAACAGGCTCCAGCTTCTCCTGCCCACCGATGACAACGCCCGCCAGTAGGTCGTTGTGCCCGCCGAGATATTTCGTCGCTGAGTGCAGCACGAAGTCCACGCCCAGTTCCAGGGGCCGCAGGTTGTAGGGCGTGCAGAGCGTGGCATCGATGAGCGAGAGCACGCCGTGGCGGCGGCCGATGTCGGCGAACCGCGCGATGTCTACGACGCTCAGATGCGGATTGGTGGGGGATTCGCTGACGATGAACTTGGTCCGGGGCGTGATCGCCGCCTCCATCGCCGCGTAGTCGCAGGTCGGCACTTCGCGGAATACCACGCCAAATCGGGTGAGATGCTTGCGGCAGAACTCCCGGCTGCGGTGGTAGCACTCGTCGAAGAAGATAATCTCCTCGCCGGCATTCAGATGGGCCATCAGTAGGCCGACCAATGCCGCCATGCCGCTGGAGTAGAGCACGGCTGCCTCACCCCCCTCGATCGCTGCCAGTTTGTCTTCGACGACCCGCTCGCTGGGATTGCCATAGCGACCGTACTCCTCGCGGGGCTGCTTTTCCTCGATGAAGTCGATGATCGACTGCGTGTCGCGGAAGGTGTAGGTGCTCGACGCGAAGATCGGGTCGGTGATCGAGAAGCCCGGCTTCTGCCGGGCCTCGCCGGCGTGCACGGCCGTCGTGGAAGGGCCGAGGGCGGGTGCGGCTGAGCCGGTGACGTCGGGGGTGAGCATGCCGAATCCTACGGGAAAAAAGGTGGAGTTGAGTCTAGTTGAGCCTCGGGAGACCGACAAGGAACACACCGCGGTGGCGTCAAATGGCGTCGCACCGCCGGGACGGCAAAGGTTCCGTCGCTCGGAGATTCCGACTTGTCACCCCGGTTGGAATGGCACGCACAACAAGTCGGACATCCTCCTCGTCTCCTCCACCTTCGCCGATCCCGGCTCCCCCTTCATCCCGGCTCCCCTTCCATCCAAGCCTGCAGCGCAAGCAAGGGAATGCGGGTGGCTCCAGAGGCGACGGAACGCGGATTCCTCTCGCTTGCGCTTCGGGCTTGCATGGAAAACCGCCCTGATCAGTACACTCATCGCCCATGAAGACCAAGCGAAACGATCGTGCCCTTGAGTCCGTACCTGCGGCGGGAAGTCCCGCCGGTCCGCGGCCGCTCACGCCGCCCCGTCGCGTGTGGATTGGGGTCGCCTCGTTGCTCACGGCGGTGGCGCTCGTCCAGGGCGGCTGGCTCGAGCCAATCGTGGGGGCCGTCGTCGATCAGGCCGTGCGGAACATCATCTCGCTGATCCTCTGCTTCTCAGCGCTGATGTCGCTGGTGGTCTGGTTTCTTCGCGAAAGCGGCTATGCACCGACGGTGAAGCGGGCCGTGCTCGGCTGCCTGCTCGGTGCGGTAGCGCTCGGTGCTGCGGTGCTGCGGATCGAGCGGGTGTCGGGGGATCTCGTGCCCGAGTTCGCTTTTCGCTGGAGTCCTTCCCGCGACCGACTGCTGCCGCAGCATCGGGGTGGGCCGCCTACGCCGCAGGGCGAGGCCGTCGCAGCCGCACCCTGGCAGGCAACGGCCGGCGATTTTCCAAGATTCCTCGGACCGACTGGGAGCGGTGGCGTCGATGCTCCCACGCTCGATCCCGACTGGCTCGCGCGGCCGCCGCGGCAGCTTTGGAGGCGGCCGATCGGCGCCGGCTGGAGCGGCTTTGCCACTTACGGCGATCATGCGGTGACGCTCGAGCAGCGCGGCGATGACGAGATCGTGTCGTGCTGGTCTGTGACCACCGGTACGCCTGAGTGGACGGTCGCTGTGAAGGGACGGCATGAGACGGTGCTCGGCGGTGTCGGGCCGCGGTCCACTCCGACGATTCGTGACGGGGTCGTCTATTCCCACGGCGCAACCGGCTGGCTTCACGCGATCGACGGAGCGACCGGCAACGTGCTCTGGAAGAAGAACGTGCTCGACGAGTTGGGCATCGATCCCGTGGCCCATGCTGCGATGGTGGCCTGGGGCCGGGCGGGCTCGCCGCTGGTCACTGCCGATCTCGTGATCGCGCCCGCTGGCGGCCCGCGGACGCGGCGATCGGCCCAAGATCCGGAGTTCCTCTCGCTCGTGGCCTTCGACCGCGTGACGGGAGATCGTCGTTGGATCACCGGCGATGAGCAGATCAGCTATGTGTCGCCGCAGGTGGTCGCGTTTGGTGGCCGCGAGCTGATCCTTTGTGTCAACGAGGGGCACGTGGCGGGGTACGACGTGGCCGACGGGCATGAGATCTTTGAGCATCCCTGGCCGGGCCACTCCAATTCCGATGCCAGCTGCTCGCAGGCGGTGCCGGTCGGCGATCGTCGGCTCTTTCTGTCGAAGGGCTACGGCATCGGGGCGGCGGTCTTCGAGATCGAGAAGAGCGACGTCGAGCCCTGGACACTCCGCGAGGTCTGGCGGAATGCCGGCCTGATGAAGACGAAGTTCACGAATGTCGCCATCCACGAGGGGCATGCATACGGCCTCTCCGATGGCATTCTGGAATGCGTGCGGCTTGACGATGGCACGCGGCGTTGGAAGGCCGGTCGCTATGGCCAGGGACAGCTGCTCCGCGTCGGGTCGCTGTTGCTCGTCCAGGCGGAGCCGGGCGAAGTGGTGCTCGTCGACGCGTCGCCCGAGAAGCATGTCGTGCGGGGCCGTCTGGCCGCGATCGACGGCCAGACCTGGAACAACCTCTGCCTCTCGGGCAGCCGGCTGCTCGTGCGGAATGCGGAAGAGGCTGCCGCTTATGAGCTGCCTGTCGCGAGGAAGGCGAGCGAGCCTGATGTGCCGGCCGCGACTGCCACGGGAACGACGCCGTGACCGAACTGGCTGGACGCACAGCGCTCGTCACCGGTTCGACCCACGGCATCGGCCGCGAGGTGGCAGTGACGTTGGCGGCGGCGGGGGCCACGGTGGCCGTGCATGGCCGCTCGCGAGACGCAGCTGACGAACTGGCCGCGGTACTGGCCCGGGATAATCGCCATGCCGGCACGTTCCTTGCCGATCTTGCCGAAGTAGCTGCCGTCGAGCAGCTGATCGCCGAAGTCGCCCTACGGCTGCCGAACATCGACACGCTGGTGCTCGTGGCCGGGGTCGACGTGCTCACCGGGCCGCCGGCGAAGTGGAGCTTCGAGCAGAAGCTCGATCAGCTCCTGCGTGTGGACGTTGCCTCCACGATGCTCCTCGCGCGGGGCATCGGCAGATGGATGCGGGACCGCGAGGGGGGCTCAATCGTGACGATCGGCTGGGATCAGGCGGCCACCGGCATGGAAGGGGATAGCGGCGAACTGTTCGCAGCCACGAAGGGGGCGGTGATGGCCTTCACCAAGAGTCTCGCGAAGTCGCTGGCACCGCAGGTGCGGGTCAACTGTGTCGCGCCCGGCTGGATTCGCACGTCGTGGGGCGAGGGGGCAAGCGACGTTTGGCAGGCGCGGGCGATTCGCGAGAGCATGCTCGGCCGTTGGGGCACGCCGGCCGACATCGCTGGCGCGGTGCACTGGCTCGTCTCGCCGCAGGCGGCGTTTGTCACGGGGCAGGTGCTCCCCGTCAACGGCGGCTTCCGGCCGGCGTGACGGTTCGGGGCTGCCCATGCCCCGTCGCCGGACGTTCGCTACTGGAATCCTGCCCTTCGCTCACTCGATGCTGACTGCGCTCCGGCATCCTGCCTACGCTGGTCAGCAACGCCGGCTCACGGGACATGGGCAGCCCCTCACGGATGCATCGAGGCGTCAACAACCTCGTCAAAACGTTACGACTCTGGTGTCGTCGTCGTGGCGGCGTTCTGGACGGGCGACGGCCTGCTCTTCCACGTTCGCGTCGAGGTCGGCCACGCGATCGGCGTGGTGGGGAATCCCAGCGGCGACAAGGAAATTCGCCAAGAGTCGGAAGCCGTGCCGCGTGAGGATCGACTCCGGGTGGAACTGCACGCCGTAGAGCCGGTCGGCCTCGTGGGCGATCGCCATGATCGTGCCCTCGTCGTCCCGGGCGGTCACCGTGAGCCCCGCCGGGAGTCTGTCTCCGGCAACGACGAGCGAGTGATAGCGGCAGGCGGTCATCGGGCTAGGGATGCCCGCGAAGAGATTGATGCCGTCGTGGTGCACGCCGCTCGTGCGGCCATGCACGGGCTCTCGCGCCCGCACGATCTGTCCGCCGAGTGCCGCCGCGATCGCCTGATGCCCAAGGCAGACTCCAAGCACCGGCACGCGGCCCCTGCAGGCGGCAATCGCGGCCACGGAGCAGCCCGCCTCTGCCGGAGTGCAGGGGCCGGGGGAGATCACGACCGCCTGCGGCTTGAGTCGCATCAGACCAGCGGTGTCGATCGCGTGGCTCGGCACCACCACCGCGGCCGCGCCGAGCAGGTGAAAGTGGCGGGCGAGGTTGAAGACAAAGCTGTCGCGGTTGTCGAGAACGACAATCATCGGGCGGCCTCCGCCGGTTTGCCCGCGGCAGCCGACGCGGTGTCGATGCCAAACGAGGCGAGCACGCGGAGCATCCCCTCTGCCTTGTGAAATGTCTCCGCATATTCGGCGGCGGGGTCGCTCCGCGCGGTGATGCCGCCGCCGACGGCGAAGCTGATCGAATCGGGGGCGACCACGAACGTGCGGATCAGCAGGTTCCAGTCGGCTGAGCCATCAAAGCCGATGAAGCCGAGCGAGCCGCAGTACGCCCCGCGCGTGAACCCCTCCAGTTGACCGATGATCTGGCAGGCGCGATGTTTGGGCGCGCCGGTCACGCTGCCGCCGGGGATGGCGGCGTCGAGAGCGTCGAGGGAGTTGAGTCCGGGCCGCAGCCGGCCGGCCACGATCGACACAAGATGCTGGACGTAGCGATACCGCTCCAGTCGGCAGAGCGCCTCCACGCGGACGCTCTCCGGCGTGCAGACACGGGAGAGATCGTTCCGCACGAGGTCCACGATCATCACGTTCTCGGCCCTGTCCTTTTCGCTCTCGCCGAGTTCTTTGCCGGCGTAGAGATCGGCTTCGGGGCTCGCGAGGATGCGGCGGGTGCCTTTGATCGGGTGCATCCGCACGGTGCCGCGTTCGACCTGAAGCAGACGCTCGGGCGACATGCTCACGATGGTGGCGGTGCCGGCATCGAAGAACGCCGCGAATGGAGCGGGATTCAAGGTGCGGCTGCGGCGGTGGAGTTCCACCGGATCGATCGTCGCGGCAAGGGAGAACTGCTGCGCGAGGTTGACCTGAAAGATGTCGCCGGCACGGACCAGTTCGATGCCGGCCTGCACCATCTCGAGGTGGGTCGCCCGCGACTGAGTCGAGACGATCTCTCCGTGGCCCGGCATGGTGGGCGAGTGGCCTGCCGAGACGGGCGCGGCGAGTGCCGTGAGCAATCCTTCTAGTCGTTCTGTTGCCCGTGCACGTCGGGCGGTCGGTCCCTTCGCGGGCACGCCCTGCGAGATGATCCAGCCACGGCGGGCATCGTGGTCGAACGCGAAGACCAGGTCGTAGATATGCAGCGAAAGCAGCGGCACATCGCTGCTGCCGGCGGACTCGAGCCCCAGTCGCGCGAGGCCGCAGTCATACGACACGAGTCCCGCGACGCCGCCTTGGAATGGTGGCAGGCCGGGAATCGTCGCGCAGGCGAGGTCGGCCAGCAGCGACCGCAGCCGTGCGAAAGCCTCGTTGACACGCTCCGCAGCAAGGCCGTCGTTTGCCGCTTCCACGTGGAGGGAATGGATCGGATCGGCGGCGATGTATGAGAAGCGGCCGAGGCGGGGCGTCACCTGGCCCTCGGTGGACGCCTGGTCGGGGCTGGGAGCGGCGTGGCTGGCACCGTCGAGGACCGCGCTGTAGAGAAACAGGCAGTGACGCTGCCGCGCTAGCCGCTCGAAGATGGCGAACGGTTCGGCATCTGCGGGGAGTTCAGCGACGAGAGCCCCCGACGCCGTGAACCAGCGGCGAGCGATCCAGTGCCGCGGATCGGAAGCGTCGTGGGTGCCTGAAGGTGCATGCATGGGGTGGGTGCCAGTGAGGCGGCCTGGCCGCGCGAGGTCCACCCATTCTATCTGGATGTGGGAAAAGCCATCCGTGCAGCAGGAGGCGACACGCGACGTTCGGGCGATCCGTATTTCCGTGCTTGCGCTGCGGGCTTGGTTGGAGAGGCGGGGCCGTGGTGGGGCGTATTCCCGTTTTGAAATGGCATTGACCCGGCTGGCCTCCGTTTTTTAAGAGATCGCCCGAGCGCGGGGGTCGCCCCCCCGAGAAATCGCTCGCTCCGTCATTCGGCACTCAAAAAGACGCGGAGGTTCTCATGGCCTCGAGTGGTCGCCGTGGCTTGCGTTCCCGGAACGTGGCTCGAAGAGAATCGCGTTCGCTCGCGAAGGCATCTGCGCCCCTCGGCGGGATAGAGCGACTGGAGGAGCGGCGACTCCTGGCGGTCCTCTACTGGGATCCCGATCTCGTGGCGAAGAACAACGTCGTCACGACCGGCGCGGGGCTCGGAGGATCTGGCACGTGGACCGAAGGGGGAGCTGCGGTCTGGTTCGACCCGTCGCTCAGTGGCGGCACCGGCGGCTACGTCAGCTGGAACAGTAGCCGGGGCGATACCGCCGTCTTCGCCGGCCCTGCCGGTGGAACCGTCACCATCTCGGGTGTCGTCAGCGGCCGCGCGATCGAGTTTCGCGGCGGCGCCTCCACCGTGACAGGCGGCACCTTCTCGACGCAGGCCACGGGCACGACGTTCACCACGGTCGTTGCTGCCCGGTTCGACACGCCGATCGCGGGCGGCGGAGGCGTCGCCAAGGCGGGGGCCGCCTCGCTCACGCTGGGCGCTCCCCTCAATACCTACACGGGCGAGACCCTTGTGTCGGCCGGGCTGCTTGATGTCCGTGGCACGATTCAGAGCCACGTGAGACGCGTGAGCGGCGACGTGCAAGGGGTGATGTTCTACGACCCCGAATTGGCCGCAGCCGTCCGCGAGTCGTTGGCACTCGACCGCGATACGTGGCTCACGCCGGCGGTGCTCGCCCAGTCGCCGCCACTCACGTCGCTCACCGTGGATGGAAATACCGTAGGCGATCTCACCGGCATCGCGAATCTCGCGTCGCTTCAGTCGCTTGAACTGGTTCCGGGAGACCATGCCGTCGTGCCGCAGGGCCTCGCGTCGCTCCAGCCGCTGACCGGCCTCACCAGCCTCACGTCGTTGTCGGTGGTGCATGTCGGACTCACCGACGCCGCCCTCGCCACGCTTCCCGCGCTCGCCGGGCTGACGAGGCTCGACGTGCGGTCCAACTCGATCGCGACGGTGCCCGCGGGCGTCGCGCAGCTGCCCAGGCTGGCGACGCTCCTCGTGCACGGCAATCCGTTGCTCACCGGCAGCCCGCGGACAGCGCTGGCATCGCTCAAGGGCAGGGCGATCGACGTCGATGTCGCTCCCGACCGGCCCGAGGTGGCGACGAGCATCGCCGATCTCGCGGCCCGTCTCTATTACATGCCGCTCGAAATGCTCGAATACGTGACGAACACGGTCGTGTTCCAGCCGTACTCGGGCGCGATGAAGGGGCCGCTTGCCACGCTGCAGACCAAGGCCGGCAACGACTGGGACACGAACTCGCTGCTGGCCTCGCTCTACGCCGCGGCCGGCATCCCGACGCGGTATGTGGCCGGTGTGGTGGAGGTGACGGAAAGCCAGCTCAAGGACTTCGTGGGAGCCAGAGACGGCTCGGCCGCCGGAGCGATCCTCGCCAGGGCCGGACTCGGCTACGACCAGTACTGGAACCGGTTCAAGCACACCTGGCTCGAGGCGCTCGTGACGGTGCCCGCGACCGGCCAACAGGCCTGGGTGCCGATCGATGCCTCGTGGAAGCTGCGGGATTTTCAGCCCGGCGTGCCCGATATCCTCGCGAAGGTGCCCTTCAGTCCGCAGGAGGCCGATTACCTCACGAACCCTGTCTGGCAGAAGAAGTCAACGGCGGAATACTACGAGGCGAAGGTCTCGCGATGGCTTGCGCAGAACCGGCCCGATCTTACGATCGCGGACGTCGGTTACGACGGACCGATCCGCCAGCAGTCGTTCCCGGCGATTCCCACCGCGCTGCCCTATGTGATTGTGAGCCAGCCAGCTGAGTCCGCTCGCCCGGCCTCGATCCCGGCCACGGCACTCCATACGGTGAACATCAAGCTTGCGAACGGATCCACGCAGCTGTTCGGCGCGGCGGGCGTCACGCTCGCAACGGCGGATATCGCCCTCAGCCGGATCACGATCGATCCGGGGCTCGTCGGACGGCCGACGCTGCGACGCGACGGCGTGGCGATTGCGACCGCGCCGGCGGCCGTGGCGAATCCCTCCGTGACCAAGCTGAGCCTCGCGATTACCGTCACGGCTCCGGCCGGTGGCACGACTTACGACCGCACCTTTACGCGGATGGCCGACCGCTTCATCGCCATCGGCCTCGATGCCAACCAGTTTTCCGAGTCGCTCCTCGTCGAAAAGCGGGCGGTGGCCAACGCCCAGCAAATCAACCAGGCCAATGGCGTCGCCGTCGATCGCGACCAGGCCGTCGGCGGTCTGCTCGATCTGGCGATCACCTCCTTCTTTCTGGCCGCTGACGCCGACGAGGCCTCGCTGGCCGCCCTCACGTCCGCCGTTGCCGACCGAACGATCGTGGCCCTCGGCATCGCCACGAGCGGCCCGACGCTGGCGTCCACGGCAACGGCTGGCCTGCAGTTTCCCTACCTGCCTGCCGGCATGGGGATCGATGTGCCGGGCAATGTGACCGGCGGCTTCGCGATCGACCCGAGCGCGACCGCGACCGACCTCACCCGCAACCTGCTGATGGGCTACGCGAATTCGTCGCTCGAGGGCCTCGTGCTCGAGGAGCTGACGAACTTCGAGAGCGTATCGACAATGAAGGCGTTTCAGTTGGCTGTCACGTCGGCGGGCGGGTTCTCGAATCTCGTCGAGATCAACGCCGGCAACGTGGCCCGCATCGCCACGCTCCTGCCGGGCATGCGAGCGGAGATCGTGGCGTCGATTGCGTCAGCGGTAAAGCAGGGCATGCCCGGCTACGCTGGCACCGCGTTCACGGCGCTTGTGCCGAAGAGGGAGATCACCGTCGGCAGCGGTGTTGCCGCGAAGCAGTGGAAGGGGATCGGCTACACACTCACGATCGCCGCGACCGGCTCGACCGTCGGCTTCATGATCCAGGGAAGCGTGGGGACGGGGCCGGTTCTCACCTATGGCGGTGCCACATCGTGGATTCCGGTGCTTCCGCCGGCGATCAAGCCGACACTTCTGGCCTGGGGCGTCGATAAGGAAGCGGGCGATCCCGTCAACGTGGCCAATGGGGACGTCTATCACGAGGAGACCGACGTCGAGATTCCAAACCTCGGTCGTCCACTCGACTTTCACCGGCGGTACGACTCGATCCATACGGTATCGGGCCGGGCGGGGTCACCGGCGGCCTGGTCGGACCGAGGGCTCGGAGAGGGCTGGTCGTTCAGCTATTCCGATCGGCTCGAGATTGCCACCGATGGAGCCGGCACGGTGACCTGGTTCACCGCCGACGGCATGCGGCTCGTCTTCACGGCCGGCGCTGCGGGCCGCTGGACCAGCCCGTCCGGACAATTTGGCACGCTCTCCGGTTCGGCGGCGGCGGGCTTCACCTGGAAGGATTACGACGGCGGCACGACGACGTTTCGGCCGCTCGTCGCCGGCTCCTGCTCGATCAGTTCACAGCGCGACCGGTTCGGCAACGGCGTGCGGATCGACTATGTCGCGGGCACCAACCGGATCGCGAAGGTCTCCGATCTCCGCGATGCGACCCGCTGGCTGGCGTTTACCTACAACGCCGATCCGCGGCCTCACATCGCGACCGTCGCCGATTTCACGGGGCGCACGTGGCGCTATGCCTACGTGGGTGGCCGACTCGCGACGACCACCGCCCCCGCGGCCGCCGCTGGTGCTGCCGCGTCGGTGGTGCGTTACGCCTACCACGCCGATGCCGCCCGTCGTGGCCTGTTGGCGAGCGTGACCGATCCGGGCGGGTTCGTGACGTCGTGGGAGTATTACGCCAACCGCCGCGGCTTCCGCGTCACCGACGCGGAGGGCCTCCGTCACAGCTTCTCCTACAACCTGCACCGCCGACAGTCGGCGTTCATCAATGAGCGGGGCTTTGCCACGCGGTATGCCTACGACGACACCGGCAACCTGCTCGAGCTGCGGCAGTCGGACCGCACGAGCGAGCGATCGACCTGGACCGCCACGGGCCTGAAGCTCACCTCCACCGATGCCTACGGAGCGACGACGGCCTTCGCCTACGACCTCTCGACGGGGAAGGTGACGAGCGTGACCGACCCGCTCGGCAACGTCACGACCTACGCCTACACAACCGGCGCGTTCCGCGACGTGGCCACGATCACCCGGCTCCACCGGCCGAACGACGCATCCGACGACGTGGCGACGAGGTTTGTCTACGACGCCTCCGGATTTCTGGCGAGCCGCACCGACGATGTGGGTGCCGGCAGACTCAACGCGGTGACTGCTTTCACGGCGGCCCCGGGCGGCCGCGGGCTCATCGCGGCGACCACGTCGCCGCGGGGCGTTGTGACACGTTTGACATGGAGCGCCGCGGGGCAGGTACTCACGCGGGCGGTCGATGCGTCGCCTGGCGTGAGCGTGACGGAATCGTTCACCTACGACTCTCGGGGCAGCCTGCTCACGCAGACCGCTGGCGACGGGAGCGTGACATCGTTCGCCTACGACATCCTGGGTCGAAAGACGAGCGAGCAGTCTCCTGATCCCGACGGCGCCGGGCCGCTGCCAGCGATCACCTCGGCGTGTGCCTACGACGCCGTTGGCAATCTGGTGGCGACGACCCAGGGCGACGGCCGCGCCGTTCGCGCGGCGTATGACCGGCGCGAGCGGGAGGTGAAACGCACGGCGCCCGATGGCACGTTCACCCTCGTCACATACGACCCGGCGGGCAATAAGGCCACCGAGACCGACGCCCTCGGCCGCGTCACCCGCTTTGTCTACGACACCCGCAACCGGCTGGTGGCCACACTGCTTCCCGATGGCACGACCACCAGGCAGCGGGTCGATGGCGGCGGCCGCGTGGTGGCCACAGTCGATCAGGCCGGCGCGACGACGGCCATCGCCTACGACAAACTCGGCCGCACGGTGCGGGAGACGCGTCCCGATCCCGACGGGGTGGGGCCGCTCGTGTCGCCCGCCACGGCCACAGGGTATGACTCGCGTGGCAACGTTCTCTTCGTGACCGCGTCGTTCGCCGGTCAGGCGGGCGTGATCGCAGGCGACCCTGCCTGGTCGTCTCACTTCGAATACGACGCCCTTGGCCGCAAGACGAAGGAGACGCAGGCCGACCCCGATGGCACCGGCCCGCTCGGTCGGCCGGTGACGTCGTTCGCCTACGACGCCGATGGGAATCTCACCTCCGTCACCGACCCGCGAGGGTTCACGACGGCCTACGCCTACGACGGGCTCGGCCGCAAGATTTCGGAGACTTCCGCCGACCCCGACGGCGCGGGGTCGCTTGGACCGCTCGTGAAGCGGTTCGTCTACGACAAGGTGGGCAACCTCCGGTTCGAGGTCGGCCCGGGCGGTGCGAGCGAGGCCGACGTCGGCTTCACGACCGAGCATGTTTACGACGCCCTCGGTCGCGAGATCCGCACGATTCTGCCCGATCCGGATGGCACGGCGGGCCCGCTCGCGCGGCCCGTGTCCACCCGGGTCTACAACGCGAGCGGCTTTCTGGCGACGACGACCGATCCGCTCGGCCGCAGCACGAGCTTTACGTATGACAAGGTCGGCCGCGCCGTGACGGTGACGAATGCTGCGGGAGGAACGGAGGCCACCGTTTTCGACGCTGCGGGCAATCCCGTGACCACGATCGACAGCCTGGGCCGCCGGTCGTCCTTCGTCTACGACGCGATGAACCGGAAGGTCGCCGCCCGCGGTCCGCGGTCCGACTCCTCTGCGCAAACGCCCGTCACCCGGTTCGCTTACGACGCTGCCGGCAACCTCGTCGCCACCACCGACCCGCTCGGCCGCATCACCTGGCGGCAGTTCGACGCCCTCGGCCGGGTGACCGCAGAGACCGACGCTCTGGGCATCGTTTCCGGCGATCCATTACACACTACCCGCACGGAATACGACGCAGCGGGCCGCGTGACGGCCGTGATCGACAAGCTCGGCCGGCGGACCGACACCGTCTACGACACGCTGGGTCGGAAGATCCGCACGCTCGCCCCCGACGCAGGCCAGGGCCGGCCCACGACGCACTTCGGCTACGACGCCGCTGGCAATCTCCGCTTCACAACCGATCCTCGCGGCGCGTCGGCCGGCGACGCGGGCTTCACGACCTGGATCTTCTACGACGCTCTCGGCCGCTCGGTCGCCACGGTCGATGCCCTCGGCCCCGACTGGCCGATCGCCGCCGTCCCCGATGCCTTGCCGGTAAGCGTGATCGGCAACGTCGTCCGCAAGGCATACGATGCCCGTGGTCGCGTGGTTTCGACCACCGATGCGCTGGGGCGAACCACCGATTTTGCCTTTGACAACCTCGGCCGTAGGGTTTCTTCGACGGCTCCCGCGCCGGCGGTCGGCGTGGCTAGGTCCGTCACCCGTTTTGCCTACGATGCGGCGGGCAACCTCACCGCGGTTACCGACCCGCTCGGGTCTGTGACAACCTATGGCTACGACCTGCTCGACCGTCGCACGAAGGTGACGGACGCCCGCGGGTTTTCGACGGTGACCACCTACGACGCGGTCGGCAACACCACGAGCGTGGCCGACGCCTCGGGCAACGTCACCCGCTATGCGTACGACCGCCGGAACCGGCTCGTCACTGAGACCGATCCGCTCGGCGAGGCCACGTCGTATGCCTACGACCTCGTCGGTAACAAGACCCGTGAGACCGACCGGCTCGGCCGTGTCACGTCGTTCGTCTACGACGCGGCGGATCGGCTCGTCGAGGAACGCTGGCAGCAGTCGGCTCCAGCCGTCGTGTCGCACACGATCAGGCGGTTCTACGACGCGGCCGATCAACTGCTCGGCGTGACGGAGACCGACACGGTCAATGCCGCCGCGACGACGGCTTGGCAGTTTGCCTACGACGCGGGTGGGAATGTCGTGAGGAGTCGGATGGCGCCGGGAGAGCTCGCGCAGGTGCCAATTGCCACGGTCGCCCCAACACCACCCGGGAGCCTTGCTGCGGGTGACACGACGATCGACTGGGACGGCGATGGCAAGCCGGAGCGGTACGACTCCTATGCGATCACGCTCGCCATTGGTGACCAGATTCTGCTGACCGGGGCATCGACGGCATTCGATCCGGTGCTGCTGCTGCAGAAGCCCGGCGGCGGGCTCGCCACGGCGGTGTTCGATGATGCATCTGGGGGTGGCACGACGGCTCGGCTCTTCTTGACGGCCGATGTCGCTGGCACCTGGGTGATCGCCGTCACCTCGCGTGATGAGAACGCCGCCGGCGGCTACGACCTGCAGATCGTGCAGGATGCGAATGTTGTCGTGCCCGACGCGCTCGTGGAATACGACTTCGCTTATGACAAGGCGGGCAACCTCGTGGCGACTGCCGAGGATCAGGCTGCTGTCGCCGCCGTTGGCAGCTTCGGCAGGGCGGCCAGCGGGCTGGGCACGCGGACGAGCTTCACGGTTGACGCTCTGAACCGGGTGACGCGGTATGAGATTGGCGACGCTGCCACGGGGTCCGTGGCGAAGCGGGCTGACTATGCGTATCGGCCGGATGGCACTGTGGCGTCGGTGACGCGGCATGGCGGTGCCGGTGTGAACCCCGTGGCCACGACCGCCAGCACGTTCGACGGGCAGGGGCGGTTGGTTGGGATCACGCACACGCCGGCCGTGGGTGCGGCTATCGCGTATGGGTATGCGTACGACGCCGCGGACGGTGTGGTGTCGCAGACGACGCCTGAGGGCACGAGCAGGTTTACGCTCGATGCGGCCGACCAACTTCTGTCGGCGAGCCTGACGGGCGAGTCGTATGCCTACGATGCAACGGGGAATCGCACCGGTGGCGGCGTGGTCACGGCCACTGGC
>CAMCQY010000002.1 GCA_945877135.1 Candidatus Kuenenia stuttgartensis | reverse complement strand
TCCTCGTCTCCTCCACCTTCACCGATCCTCGGCTCGCCCAAGACTGCTTCGCAGGATGCGAAGCGCAGCACCAGCCGGCGGAGGCCGGCCAAGAAAAAATCGCACGATGCGATGTTTTTCGTGAAACCGCCCCGTCGCTCGGAGATTCCGACTTGCCACCCGGGACGGAGTGGTGCGCACAACAAGTCGGACATCCTCCTCGTCTCCTCCACCTTCACCGATCCTCGGCTCGCCGCTGCGTCATCGACTGCGTGGCAGGATGCCACGCCCTCGCCAGCGGGCGGAGGCCCGCCAAGAAAAAATGGCACGATGCCATGTTTTTCGTGAAACCGCCCCGTCGCTCGGAGATTCCGACTTGCCACCCGGGACGGAATGGCACGCACAACAAGTCGGACATCCTCCTCGTCTCCTCCACCTTCGCCGATCCCGGCTCCATCAATTCCACGGCACAGCATGGGAGGATGCTTTGTTTCTCGTGAAGCTACTGCAGCCGCAAGCACGTTGGAGTTGACTGTTTCGAATGCGGAATCCGTGAGGGGCTGCCCGTGCCCCGAGAGCCGGCGTTGCTGACAAGCGCAGGCAGGATGCCGAAGCGCAGTCAGCATCGAGTGAGCGAAGGGCAGGATGCCCGTAGCGAACGTCCGGCGACGGGGCACGGGCAGCCCCGAACTGTTGCGAGCGATCTGCTTTCGTGAAGCTAGCAAAAGTCACGTGACATTCGCGGCAGGGTGGCGAGGGTGAGCGGCTCGAGGCTCGTGGCCAGGATGTGTACGACCTGGCCACGACGCTGGATTCTCCCGTGCACGACGAGCACCGCCGCGCGGCGGACGGCATGGTCGGCCGCCTGCCAGACATCGGGCCGCACCACGATGTTGGCCGCACCGGTTTCATCCTCGATGGTCAGGAAGATCATCCCCCCGGCCGTGGCCGGCCGCTGCTTCGTGAGCACGATGCCGGCCACCTGGATGCGGCGTCCTTCCGGAGCCACGCCAGCACCAGCGGCGGTGATGACTCCCCGCTCCGATAGTTCGTCGCGTTCGAAGTGGAGCGGATGAGAACGTAAGGAGAGACCGGCCGTTTGATAGTCGGCAATCACCTCATCCTGCCGCGTCATCTCGGGCAGGAGAAGCTCTTCGTCTTCTTCGTCCTCCTCCTGAAGCCCTTGCAACAGTGGCTGGCTTTCCGGACGGTCGAGACACCGCATCGCCTCCCAGACAGCCCGGCGGCGATCGAGCCCCAGCGACTCAAATGCCCCGGCGCGGGCCAGATGCAGGAGCGATTCGCGATCGAGACGCGCCCGCCGGGCCAACTCGTGCGGCAGCCTGAAAGGACCGGCCCGCCGCGCCTCCTCGATCCGTCGGCCCGCCGCCTCCCCCAGCCCATACACCTGCTCCAATCCCAGACGCACGGCCGGCTCCGGCCGCCGTGCCCGCACCGATCCCAGGCTCTCCGTCTTCCGCTTTCCGCTTGTGCCATCCACCTCCAGCCGCGCGTGCCACGCACTGGCATTCACATCGACCGGCAGCACCCGCACGCCATGCTCCTTGGCATCGCGCACCAGTTGTGCCGGCGCGTAAAACCCCATCGGCTGACTGCCGAGCAGAGCGGCCGTGAAGGCGGCCGGATGATGCCGTTTCAGCCATGCCGACACATAGACCAACAGTGCGAAGCTCGCTGCGTGCGACTCCGGAAAGCCGTATTCGCCGAAGCCGCGGATCTGCTGAAATACCTGCTCGGCAAACTGCTGCGAAAGGCCGCGGGCGAGCATGCCATCGACCAGTCTCCTGTGAAACTCGTCGATCACACCCGGCCGCCGCCAGGCACCCATGGCGCGACGGAGTTGATCAGCCTCGCCGGGTGTGAAGCCGGCCGCCACGACGGCCAGCCGCATCGCCTGCTCCTGGAAGAGCGGCACGCCGAGCGTCTTCTCGAGCACCTCGCGAATGGCCTCGCTCGGATACGTCACTGGCTCTTCCCCCGAGCGGCGGCGGAGATAGGGATGCACCATGTCGCCCTGGATCGGCCCGGGCCGCACGATTGCCACCTCGATCACGAGGTCGTAGAAACAGGCCGGCCTGAGCCGGGGCAGCATGCTCATCTGCGCCCGGCTTTCGATCTGGAACACGCCCACTGTGTCGGCACGCGAGATCATTTCATAAACGGCCGGGTCTTCCGCGGGCACAGTGGCCAGCGTCAGCTGCGGCCCGCCCGCCGCCTCGACCAGGTCGAACGCCCGGTGGATGCAGGAGAGCATGCCGAGCGCGAGACAATCGACCTTGAGAATGCCCAGTTCATCGAGGTCGTTCTTATCCCACTGGATGACGGTGCGGCCATCCATCGCCGCAGGCTGAATCGGGACGAGATCGCAGAGGTCGCCGTGTCGTCCGCCGGAGGAAGCACGTGTCATCACCATGCCGCCCACATGCTGCCCCAGGTGGCGGGGGAAGCCGACGAGTTGGCCAACGAGCGTCGTGAGACGCGTGCAGGTGTCATCCGCGGGATCGAGCCCAGCCTCGGCCAGTCGCTGCGGCAATGCCTCCACGCCATCTCCCACGTCGAGCACGTCGGCTATTTTCTCCACGCGATCGAGGGAGAGACCGAGCGACTTGGCGAGGTCACGCACCGCCGACCGCAGCCGATAGGAGATCACTTCGGCCGTCATCGCCGCCCGACTGCGGCCGTAGGTTTCGTAGACATACTGGATCACCTCTTCGCGGCGGTCGTGCTCGAAGTCGATGTCGATGTCGGGCGCCTCGCAGCGTTCACGGCTGATGAACCGCTCGAAGAGAACGTCCATGCGAGCCGGATCGACCGACGTAATCCCGAGGCAGTAGCAGATGGCGGAGTTGGCCGCCGACCCCCGCCCCTGGCAGAGGATGCCGCGACGGCGGGCAAACCGCACGATGTCGAAGACGGTGAGGAAGTAGGCCTCGTAGCCGAGTTCGACGATGAGCCCAAGCTCGTGCTTGATGAGCGACCGCACCCTCTCGGGAATGCCGTCGGCATATCGCTTCGCCGCCCCCCGCCAGGCCAGATCCGCCAGATGCTCAGCCGGCGTGCGGCCCTCGGGCACGTTCGCGTCGGGATATTCATACCGCAGTTCGGCGAGCAAAAATGTGCACTGCCTCGCGATCTCCACAGACCGCTCGACCGCCCCCGCAAGCGTGGCAAACCGCGAAGCAATTGTATGGCGGTCGTGCAGGTGCCGCTCGCCGTTGGAGAGCAGCCGTCCTCGCACTTCCTCCACCGTACAACCGTGGCGGATGGCAGCGAGGGCGTCGAAGAGCGGCAGGCGGGATCGCTCGTGGTAGCGGACATCGCCAGCCGCCGCGAGAGGCACCCGCGTCTGGTGGCCCACCGCCGCATACCACCGCAGGCGTTCTTCATCATCCCCTTCGAGCGCCACCTCGGCCAGCGCCACCAGCCGATCGTCAAACACTTCCCGCCACTGCAGGACGGCTTCACTGGCGTCGCGTAGTCCGCCAGCATCCCTCATGCAGGCTGCCGTGATCGCCGCCAGCGGCACGCCCGCAAGCAGGCCCTCGGCGTGGGCCGCAATGTCGGCCAGCAAGAGCCGACACGCATGCGCACCTGGATCACTCGCCGCGCCGGCCCCGTCCCCCGCGGCAGCGGCGTAGCCCAGTCCCTCCGCGGCAGCGGCGTAGCCACGCGTCAACAGCCGGCAGAGCTGGGCATAGCCCGTGCGGTTGGTCGCCCACACGACCAGCGGTATGGCATCGACCGGCTCCAGTTGCACCCCGATGATCAGCTTGATGCCTGCCTGTTTTGCCGTGCCGTGGGCTCGCACGATGCCGGCGAGCGTGGCCCGATCGGTGATGGCGATCGCCTCGTAGCCGAGCGAATGAGCCCGCTCCACCAATTCCTCGGGGTGCGAACCGCCCTCCAAAAACGAGAAATTGCTCCGGCAGTGCAGCTCTGCATACGCTGGCTCATGCATGCTTGTCTCTCCCACCTCGTGTTGGAAAACATGATCAGGCAAACGTGCCGTGCAGAAACCACTCCCCACCCGACCGATTGGCCGGGC
The DNA here is from genome assembly GCA_945877135.1 of Candidatus Kuenenia stuttgartensis. Classification (GTDB taxonomy): domain Bacteria; phylum Planctomycetota; class Planctomycetia; order Pirellulales; family UBA1268; genus CAMCQY01. Next base: position 90,046 of record CAMCQY010000002.1, on the reverse strand, counting down.
CGCTGCCCAGTCGACGAAAGCCCAGTCGACGAAAGCCCGGTCGACGAAAGATCCAATAGCGGGCACCCGTTGCCGTCTCGACGACGTAATAGTCGCGCCGCACAGTCGGCCCGCGCCACCAGGCCGTCTCAATACGCTCAGGGCCGTGGGCCTTCACGACATCGTGCAGGTGCGAGCCCTGCTGTGTAGCCAGTCGAAACCGCGCCGGTGGCATGCTCGACGCATCCGCGTGGTTATTCAGGGCCGAGTCCACGACTGCCAAGGTCTCCAATCGCACAGGCTGCGGCAGCAGCCAGATTGGCCGCCGCTGCGGCGATGCCATCAAGGCTGTCGAGCGGGCTGTCGAGTAGGCCGCGGGCGGGCCAGCGTGATGCGAACGCTTTGATCTGGCCTCAGACTTGGATCTGTGTTCAGACGTGGGCCGGGGCTTTGATCGGAAGGATCGCGAGGCTGTCGGCGGCACGGCCGCCCACGCATGCTCCGGCTGGGCATCGGCCAACGGTCTGGGTTCGAACACCGCCCCGCGGCCCAGCCTGCCCGACAGCCGATCAAGCAGCATCCCGACCTGCGAGGCCGATGTCTCGGCCGCCTCGCCGAAGAGCGTCCGCTGTCGGCACTCGGCCGTCCCCGCAGACACGACCTCCACCGTGATTCCCCCAATCTCCCGCGGCATCCGCATCCTTGCTATCCGCAGCCGCACGAGCTCCACCAGATGCTGCGCCGAACCGCTCGGCTGAAACACACCGATATCGATGATCACCGGTGGGCAGGTCTCGCGAATATCGACCGACTGAGTTCGCTCCAGCCGCACCTGCAGTGACATCACTCCCTTGCCTTGGGCTGCCAACGGCGCGACACACTCCTGCAAGAGCCGCCCGATCACGGCGACCAGATCATCCAGCGACGTGTCGCGGAGCAGAAGCGGAAAATCGAAGGCCTGTGAGGCGGTTGGCAGCTCGCCGGAGCAGGGGACCACCAGCGGCTCGGGACGCTCGCCGGTGAACTCCGCCAGCCGCTGCGACACCTGCGGGGCAAACCGCGAGGCGAGGCTCTTCCGCGGCAGACGGGCGATACCGCCAATGGTCTCGATGCCCACGTCCCGCAGCTGCGCCAGCATGGCGGCATCGAGCCTGAGGGCTGTGGCCGGTAGTCGGGCCAGCGTCTGGAGCTGTGTTCCTGGGGGCACGATTGTCCAACGACGGCGCCGCCCGCCGCGGCCCATCGCATGCCCCTGATGAGCATCGTTCTGGCGAGCATCGTTCTGGCGAGCATCGTTCTGGAGGGCATCCGTATGATGCACAGCAGCCCAGGCAGCGGCGGGTGTGTCGGCAATCGCAGCCCGCGCATGAATGCCCCGCGAGGCCAGTGTCCACACGACCGTGCGGACGAGCGGCCCTTCGCCGCCGAAAAATCCAGCCGTGCCTGTCACATCGACATACAGACACTCCGGCCCTGCAGGCTCATGGTGTGGTGATTTCTCGATCGCGACGATCGGCGCAAACCGCCGACAATAGCGGGCAAGCTGCTCGAGCATGGCCAGGTCGGCCACGGGATCGTCATGCTCGACCTCGGCGATATGGCAGGCACGGGAACCGTGCGAGAGTGCCAGCACCGCCATCGCTTCAGCAAGCGACATACCCGCCGGAATCCGCCCGGGTTTCGCCGCGGCCGCCGGCACGGATGGCACCGTTTTCCGCGGCGGAGCCGCCCAGGCCCAGGCCACCACTGTCATCACGCCGCGGCGTTCTCTCCGACAGACAAACACGGGTCGCCTGCGGAGCTCCGGCCGCTCAATCAGTCGCCGCTGCACGGGCCACCGGGGCAGCCAGATCGTCATGATGCGCGACATACCACCTCCTCCACTGGCAAACGCCCTGCCTGAAGACCCCCTCCCGCGACTGGCGCGGCAGGCCTGGCCGGCATGCGGTGGCGGCCCGTGGCCTCGCGACCACTCGTCAGATCAAGACGCAGCTCTGTCGACCGTTCCTCGAGCATCTCGCTGCCCGACCATGGCCCACCCGCAAGCGAGAGCCGCAGCCGCCGCACGGCGAGATCAGCATCAGGCTCCCCGACCACTGGCGAAATCGCCACCTTCGCGTCGGACCAGGTCGGCTCGCCCACTGGCCACCGCTCTGACAGCCCACGCACCAAAAGTCCGACAGCCCCGCTGGCCCGCGAAGCCAACTGCCACCGCCGCATGGCCGTGGTATGCACCCGCCTGGGCCAGGCCAGCACCGCCGCCACGCCGGGGCAGCGGAGGGCCTGATCGATCGTCCAGAGTTCGTCGTCATCGCGCGAGGGGCGGGCCACCACAAGATGCGGCCTGCCGCCACTCTTACCCGTGGCATCTGCCATCGCATCGAGCCACGGGATCACGGCAGGCGGGTAAAATCGCTGCCCGCGATCGATCACCACAATCGTCGCGGCCTGAGAAGCCCGCGACTGATCTCCCTGCCGCGGGACGGCCAGCCGGCAGGCCACCGCACAGGCAAGCGAGATTGCTCCACCTGCATCGTCTGGAGATGCATTGCCGGCAAGCCATTCAATCAGACTGCCTCGCCGCACGCCGCCGGCCGGCAACAGCCGGTCGAGCGATGGAAAACCGGTTGCCACCGTCTCCCGTCCCTCGCAATACAGGCCCAAGCCATCCAAGACACGCGTCACCATACGATCGCCTCCAACAATTTGTATACGGCCGTATACTATACACGCGTTCCGTATTCGTCAACCCGCACCACGATTGCGGGGCGAGTGTTGTGCGAAACGCGATTCACCGCGATTCACATAGATGGCTTTTTCCACCGCCGGCTAGAATCGAAGGCATGATGCTGCCATCTCACCCGCGTTTCCCTCGCTGCCTTTCGCTCCTGCTCATCCTCTGCGGAGCGACGGCCGCCGACGCCGCCGATTTTCCGAAGGACTTCGCCGCCTTCCAGGCAGAACTTTCCCCGGCGATCTCCGGGAAGCTCGACGCCACCCCCAAGCACTACCGGCAGATCGAACCGTCACTGTTCCACCTCTGCCTCGACCATGCCAACCGACTCTCGAACCTCTCCGACGACGAGCGGTTGGCAACCATTGTGAAACTGGCGAGGTTCATCGACCGCAAGCGCGATGCCACAGGCGAACTCGTCGTGATCGGAGCCGACCGCACCATGATCGGCCTGCTCGATCCGGCCCGAGGACTCGAGCCGAAGGAAATCACGACGATCGCCGCGGGCTACGGGGCGAAGCCGACTGTCTTCAAACAGGACACCGCCACCGGGTCGATCCGCCAGGTCGCCGACGATTTTCTTGCGGCCGTCGGCAAGGCCGCGTCGAAAGGCTCCCCCACCACGGTCGTCGTCCTTGGACACGGCTCCCCCGAGGAGATCCAGAGCTATTCGATTCCCTTCGGCAGGCTGGCCGACGCGCTCATTGACGGGACCGCCACCGGAGCTCAAAAACCGGTGGATCTCGCTCCACTCGTCCTGATCTGCGACGACTGCTACAGCGCCGACTTCCTGATCAATCTGGGCACCACGATCGAGACGCGGTGCCGAGACCGCGGTCTCTCGCTCCACTCACTCCCGATCATGATAGCCGGCACCAACCGCGATCGTGTCGGCCACGCCGACTTCGGCGAGAAGTTCGTGCCACACTTCTGGAAAGACGTCATCGAACTGTTCTACGTGCGACGGCCGCGGCCCGATACGGTCACGCTTGGCGACTTCTTCGAAAAAATCGACAACATGATGTATGGCTACGGTCGGGCACCGATCGTGCAGGGCACGCAGGTGACCGGCTACCGGCTCATCGACCCGACGCTCTGCCAGGATCCTGTAGTCTTCGTGCCGCTCTCCGACGCCGACCTCGCCGAACTCCGCACGATCCTCGACCTCCCAGCCGACGCTCCGCTCCCGAGATTTCTCGACATCGGGTGATTGCCGGGCTCGTACCCGGAGTCCCCCGGCTTCCGCCGGGGATCGCGCAGTCTTGCGAGCTCACCGCCATCTGTCAGGACTGCCGGCAGCGGGCCTGACGACTTTGTTGCCGGTTTCCGGCCTCGATACTAGAATTCGTGCGTCAGGAGAGAGTCGCAAGACCGCCGAAGGCCGAACGCTCAGGCAAAAGTACTGACTACCGCACTGTTGGAGAGCGACTCAGGCCCCGCGGGGCTGAGAGTCCACCGAAGGGGCAAACCGTGGGCGCGGCCTACGGCGAATCTCTCAGGTCCAAGGACAACAGGGTTCCCGTGGAGGCCCGTCGCTCCATTGGCCAAGACCACCGACCTTGGAGCCCTGTCATGTCTGCCTCGTCGACGATCCCACTCGCATTCCTGGAAAACGCCACCGAATTCCGGGCCCGGCACATCGGACTCGATGCCGCCGACGAACGGCACATGCTCGATGCGATTGGCGAGGCCTCATGCCAGTCGCTCGTCGAAGGAATCGTGCCAGCCAGTATCGTCCGCCGTGACGCGATGAAACTGCCGTCGCCGCTCTCCGAGGCCAACGCTCTCGCGGAACTGAAGGCCATCGCTTCCCGGAACCGGCTCCTGAAGAGCTTCATCGGCCAGGGCTACCACGGCGCCCACACGCCCGGTGTGATCCTGCGGAACATTCTCGAAAATCCGGCCTGGTATACCGCCTACACACCTTATCAGGCCGAGATCAGCCAGGGTCGCATGGAGGCCCTCGTCAATTTTCAGACGATGGTCTGCGAGTTGACCGGCATGCCGATCGCGAATGCATCGATGCTCGACGAGGCTACCGCCGCGGCCGAGGCGATGACGCTGGCACGCCGGACCTCCGCCAGCGCCAGCCAGATCTTTCTGGCTGATGACCGCTGCCACCCGCAGACGCTGGAAGTCCTCCAGACCCGGGCCCGACCGCTCGGTATCGAGGTCCGGGTCGGCGGCATCGACGATCTGCTCAGCCGGCACGACTGCTTCGGTGTACTCGTCCAATATCCCGCGACCGACGGCACCGTGGACGATTGGCGAGGCCTCGCGGAGAGGGTCCACGCCAAGCAGGCCGTACTCTGCGTGGCAACCGATCTGCTTGCCCTCACCCTGCTCGTGCCCCCAGGAGAATGGGCCGCCGACATCGTGGTCGGCTCCACCCAGCGGTTTGGCATGCCGATGGGCTGCGGTGGCCCACACGCCGCATTTTTCGCCTGTCGCGACGCCTTCAAACGGTCGTTGCCGGGCCGCCTCGTCGGCGTGAGCATCGATGCGGAAGGACGGCCCGCCTATCGGCTCGCCCTGCAGACCCGCGAACAGCACATCCGCCGCGAAAAGGCCACCTCCAACATCTGCACGGCCCAGGTGCTGCCCGCGGTGGTGGCGAGCATGTTCGCCGTCTACCACGGTCCAGCCGGCCTCACCCGGATCGCCCAACGCATTGCGGCCTACACGGCGGTGCTCGCTGACTCGCTCAAGCGACTCGGCGTGCGGATCAGGAATGCCCACGCGTTCGACACGCTCTGCCTCGAGACAGGCGACCAGACCGCGGGAATGGCAGCGCGGGCCCGCGAACTCGGCATGAACCTGCGAACGCTCGATGCGACGACGCTCTCGATCTCACTCGACGAGACCACCACCCGCGACGATCTCGTGCGGCTCCTGCAGGTCTTTGCGGCGCCGGGGAAGCCGCTCCCGGAGTTTGCCGCCTACGAGCAGGGCATCGAGCCGCTGATCCCGGCCGGCCTGCGGCGGACCACCGACTTCCTGACGCACCCGGTGTTCAATACACACCACAGCGAAACTTCAATGCTCCGCTACATCCGTAGCCTGAGCGACAAGGATCTGGCGCTCGACCGCAGCATGATCCCGCTGGGCAGCTGCACGATGAAGCTCAATGCCACCAGTGAGATGATCCCGATCACCTGGGCTGAGTTCGCGAACCTCCACCCCTTCGCGCCTGCCGACCAGTTGGAAGGCTATTGGATCCTGGAACGGCAGCTCCGCGAATGGCTCTGCGAGGCCACCGGCTATGCCGGCATCAGCCTGCAGCCCAATGCTGGCAGCCAGGGGGAGTATGCCGGCCTGCTCGTGATCCAGGCCTGGCAGCGGGCCCGCGGTCAGGGCCATCGTACGATCTGCCTGATTCCATCCTCTGCCCACGGCACGAATCCCGCCAGCGCCCAGATGGCCGGCATGGAGGTCGTCGTCACCGGCTGCGACGCACACGGCAACGTCGATTTGACGGAACTTCAGGCCAAGTGCGAGCAGTACAGCGACCGGCTGTCAGCCGTGATGATCACCTACCCGAGCACCCACGGCGTCTTCGAAACACAGATCAGGGAACTCTGTGAGATCGTCCACCGCCACGGTGGCCGCGTGTATGTCGATGGCGCCAACATGAACGCGTTGGTCGGCGTCACGGCCCCGGGCGCGTTCGGCGGCGATGTCAGCCACCTGAACCTCCACAAGACGTTCTGCATCCCGCACGGCGGCGGCGGCCCCGGCGTCGGCCCGGTCTGCGTGGTCGCCGATCTGGTGCCGTACCTGCCGGGCCATGCCACCGGAGGCCTGCCCGTCGGCGACGTGGGCGCTGTCTCGGCCGCGCCGCTGGGCAATGCCGCGGTGCTGCCGATCAGCTGGATGTACTGCCGTATGATGGGTCCTGAAGGGCTCAAGCACGCCACCGAGGCCGCGATCCTCGCCGCCAACTACGTCAGCACCAGGCTCCACGGCCACTACCCGACGCTCTACTCCAGCGTGAACGGTCGCGTGGCCCATGAGTGCATCCTCGACCTGCGTCCGCTGAAAGAGTCCAGCGGCGTCACGGCCGAAGACGTCGCCAAGCGGCTGGTCGACTACGGCTTTCATGCCCCGACGCTGAGTTTCCCGGTGCCAGGCACGCTGATGGTGGAGCCGACCGAGAGCGAGCCCTTGGCCGAACTCGACCGGTTCATCGCGGCGATGATCGCCATCCGCGAGGAGATTCGGCAGGTGGAGGAGGGGATCTGGCCCCAGGACAACAACCCGCTCAAGCACGCTCCGCATACCGCCGCCGCGATCTCGGCAGAGGATTGGGACCGGCCCTATGCCCGTGAGATTGCCGTGTTTCCGGTTGCGTCACTCAAGCGTGGCAAATACTGGCCGTCGGTCGCCCGCGTGGACAACGTCCACGGCGACCGCAATCTGTTCTGCAGCTGCGTGCCGGTGTCAGCCTGGGCGGAGTGACTGGCCGGCATTCGAGCCCGCACAATCGCACCGCCGGGACGGCTCGTCCATGAATGCGTGGCATCCCGCTGCTCTGGATTCTCGCTTTCTCCATCCAAGTCCGCAGCGCAGGCAAGGGTATGCGGGTGGCCTGACGGGCTGGGCCGCGGATTCCTCTCGCTTGCGCTTCGGGCTTGAATGGGAGGGCGGGTTGCCCGTGCCCGAAGAGCCGGCGTTGCTGACCAGCGCAGGTAGGATGGCGACGCGCAGTCAGCATCGAGCGAGCGAAGGCAGGATGCCGAAGCGAACGTCCAGCGATGGGGCACGGGCTACCCACCCGTTCAGATCTTGTAGTTGTCGCGGCCCGTATCGGGCTTCACGCCCTCAGGGGTCTCGTCGCTCGCGATATCAAACCACTCCGGCTTAAAGTGAATGCGAGCCTGCGTCTCGGGGTTCGCCAGGGCGATGTTGCTCACCAGCGCGATCACCGCGTCGGCGATCGCCACCTCGGGCTTGCACCGCGGCTGGTTCTCCGGCGACGGGTTGCGGATGCACCACGCCCAGTGCTCCATCTCCTCCGTGTAGCCGCGGGAGGGCGGGGCCCCATCGCCACCCGGCTTGCCGCTAGCCGCCGACCCGCCGCCACCACCACCGCTCTCGGTGGTGTCGAGCGTCGGTGCCCCATCCTTGCCCTTGGCGACCGTCACGCGGGTGTCCTTCGCCGAACCCTTATAGAGCATGACGTCCTGCTCGCGTTCGAGCACGAGCGTGCCCTTCGTGCCCATCACCACCTCGCCGTAATCGCCGAAACCGTTGCCGTTGATTGACGAGTAGGTGACGACCACCTTCTTGTTCTTGTCCTCTTCGTAGCCAGGGGCCGGATACTCGTACATGCAGTAGACGTGGTCATCGACCTCGCGATCGGCCGGGAAGATGCTGCGATTGCCGACCGCCGTCACCGTGAGAGGCTTCACCTTCTTCCCCTCGCCGTGCATCGCCGAAACGAAGATGCCAGCCGCGTCGAGTTGGTGGCTGCCGAGCTCCGCCATCAGGCCGCCGCCGGTGCGGTTCCAGAGCCGCCAGCGGATGAGTTCTTCCATCGGCGTCCGGGTGCTCCCATCGCCAAGCGTCATGGGCGCGTAGCCATACTTCGTGGCATCGACAACCGTGTCGGAGATCTGGGCCTCCAACTGCGCGATCCGCTTCGTCAGGCCAGCGATGTCGCCGGGCTTTGCCGAGTCGAGATCCTTCTTCCAGCCGGCCAGTTTCTTGGCGAGCGACGCGTCGTCCGGCATCGGCGGCTTCCAACTGTCGTTGCCGGGCAGATTCCCACGGTGCCACTGGGCCCGGATCGCATGCAGATCGCCGAGCAGACGGGCCTTGCCGATGGTGTGAACGGCGTTGTCGTAGAGCACGCTGTAATGCCGCTGGTGGCCAGTGGCGAGAATCTTGCCCGTCTCCCGCGACACGCGGCTCATTTCCTTGCACTCGTGGATCGAGTGGCCCATCAGCTTCTCGGTGAGCACGTGCTTGCCGGCCCGCATCGCCTTGATCGCGGCCTCTGCGTGCAGGTGGAGGGGCAGAGAAATGACCACGGCTTCGATGTCGTCGTCGGCCAGCAGGTCTTCGTAGGCACCGTAGACCTTCACCTTCTTGCGGGCCTCGTCCTCGCTCGACCACTTGTACTTCGCCATCAGTCCCGGGCGGGCCGTCATGGCCGTGGGGCTGGAGGCGTCGCCGTGGAACGCGCGGAAGACGTTGTAGGGACGGATGTCGGCGATTGCGACAACGTTGAGATAGTCTGGATTGTGGGCCCCCAGGAGCACGCTACCCTCGTCGCCCGTGCCAATAAAGCCCACACGGAGCGGGTCGCCGACGCTCTTGCCGTAGCCGAAGTAGATCGATCCCAGGCCCGCACCGGTGGCGAGGCCAGCCGCGAGCGTGCCGGTGAGGAAATCCCGCCGCGTGATATTCACGACGTCGGTGAAATTTTCCTTGCCGATCGTCTTCTGGGATTCCGTCAGGTTCATCGCATCACCTCACAAAAACGTGGTCAATCGTGGGCTTCCGTCCGGCAGCAGCCGGCCAGAGGACAGAAATTTCCAAGCCATTTTCCGAAGAAAAAATCGAGGCCGCTCCAGCCGCCAGTCGGTAGGCTGGCAATCGCCAGCAGGGCGGCGAGTTCCACCCACTGGTCATACGTGGCCTGCGCACCAGGCACCCAGAATGGCTGCGAGGCGATGATGCTGGCGAGGAAGCAGACGCCACCCATGGCGTTGAACTTCACGAGGACGCCCAGCACAAGGCAGGCCCCGATCGTGGTCAGCGACCAGCTCACAAACCGGTCTGCCCTCCACAGCGAGCTCCGTTCGACGGCCGCGTCCAGACGGCGGCGGTCGGCGACGGGCAGCGGCTCATCCCACTCGGCAACGAGCCTGGTGCCGATTGCTGCAGCGTCCTTCATCCAGCCGGCGGCCTGACCACCGAGTTCCCGCCGCTTCTTGGCTATGCGGTCCCGCGCGAAGGGAATTTGCGACGAAGCCGGCACACGCTCCATCGACACGAGGCGATCCACCTGCAGCCGGTAGTCAACCAGTTCATCGTTGATCCCGCCGACCAGATCATCCAGTTCAGATGCGGCTGCAGTGAGCCGCTGCTCGGCGGCGGTCTTGGCCGCCGCATCGAGTGGCACGATTTTTTCCCGATCGGCCAACTGCCTGCGCCAACCGGCGACCACGTTCGCCTTCCAGGCGGCCGCGGCCTCGGCCACAGGCAGACCGTCCGCCTTGCCCAGCGTGTTCGACCAGTTACCCGTCTCCGGTAGCGACGCGCGAAAGAAATCGGCCAGCGGGCCGACGGCCGCCTTGCGGAACCCGGCACTCGACCAATCTGGATCCCGCAGGTGGCTCAGTCCCTCCAGGAAAAAATGCATCCCGACGACGATCCTCAGAAAGGCGAGGGCCGCGACGGCCAGCAGCGTAGAACGCATGAAAGTCACCCGCGAAGACACAGTGAACGTCAAGACAGGGGGGCGAGCAGCATGCCTGGAATCGCCACGTGCAGTGGGCGACCGGCACAACCCGGCGGAAACGCCCGCACAGTCCGACCTTTAACTATCGGCATGCACGAGCGAATCGTTTCGCCCACTTGCTCATATTGAACCACGAAAACCGGTCTGGGCAAGCCGCGGGCTCGCCGCTGGCCCCCGTTTTCCATTCCTCGACTTGCCAATTTCATCCCTTTCGGGTGAAAACCGTGGCCATGCGCATCGTCCTCTGCTATCCCGTCGAGCCCCACCACATCGCCCAGATTCAGGTGGTGGCCCCGCACGCCGAACTGGTTGACGCCGGCCAGGAGCGGGTGGCGGCCGAACTGCCCGCCGCCGACATCTTCTGCGGTCATCCCAAGGTGCCGGTCCCCTGGGAAGCTGTCGTTGCTTGTGGCCGGCTCCGCTGGATCCAGTCGTCGGCTGCCGGGCTCGACCACTGTCTGGTGCCGGTGGTGGTCGGCTCCGACATCATCGTCACAAGCGCCTCCGGAGTGCTCGCCGACCAGGTCGCCGAGCATGGCCTCGGACTGGCGATCGCCTGCACCCGGCGGCTTCCCCTCTTCATGACGCAACAACAGCGGCAGGAGTTTGTCCGACGGCCCACCCGCGACCTCACCGACGCGACGGTCGGCATCGTGGGATTGGGGGGTGTAGGCCGGCGACTGGTAGAGGTGCTTGCGCCCTTCCGCGTCAGAATTCTCGCCACCGATTACTTCCCGGTCCGCAAGCCGGCGGCTGTCGAACGCCTCGGCGGCCCCGAAACGCTTCCCTCCGTGCTGGAGGAGGCCGACATCCTCTTTCTCTGCGCGCCGCTTACCCCCGAGACCCGCGGCATGATCGATGCCGCCGCGATCGCGCGGATGAAACGCGGCGCGATCCTCGTCAATATGGCCCGCGGCAGACTGGTGGACGAAAACGCGTTGGTGGACGCCCTCGAGAGCGGCCACCTCGACTCCGCCGCCGTCGATGTCACGCCCGTCGAACCGCCGCCCCCGGATAGCCGCCTCTGGCGGGCGCCCAGACTTCTGATCACGCCCCACGTCGCCGGCCAATCGGCCCGCCGAATTGATGCGATGACCGATTTTTTCTGCGACAATCTCCGTAGGTATCTGGCTGGCGGAAGTCTGCGGAATCTGGTCGACAAGCGGCTTGGTTTTCCCGAGCCGGATGGTTTCCCGGAACCGCCCAACGCTGAAGCACACCACGGAACACCATGACCAGCCGGCCAGACACGATGAACACCACGATGTACCAGGAGGGCCGCCCGGCGCAGGACGGTCGGCCAACGATTTCTGTCAGCGGCGACGTGGGCAGCCGTTGTCCTGAGGAACTGCTCTCCCGTTACGGGGAAATCCTCGACGCGGGGCGACTCACCTGGACCGACTACCATGCGCTCACCCGCCGACTCGGTGCGGGAGGGCAGGGGGTGGTGTTTCTCACCGAACGGCGTGGCACAGACAATTTCAGCCTGCCGGTGGCCCTCAAGATCTTCTCCCCAGAGCGATACGAGTCGGAGGCCATCTACGACGAGGGGATGAACCGCATCGCCAAGGTGGCCTCCCGAGTCGCCCAGATCCAGCAGGACAACCTGCTCGACGTGCACAACTTCGTCGAGCAGCGGCGGATCCGCATCATGGAGATGGAGTGGATCGATGGCTACGACCTCTCGCGGCTGCTGGCTCCGGAACTACTCGCCCAGACCCGGGCGAGCGTGGGCGACGACCGCTGGCGGCACTTGAACAACGTGATCGTGACGGCGGGCCCCCAGCAATCGCGGCTCAAGCCCGGCGTGGCGATCGCGATCGTTCGCGAGTGCCTGGCAGCATTGGCCGCCCTGCACCGGGAGGAGATCGTGCATGGCGACATCAAGAGCTCCAACATCATGGTGAAGCGGACGGGCAACGCGAAGATCATCGACATCGGTTCGGCCCTCGCACTCGACGACATGCCCCCCAACCGCACCTGCACGCCGTCGTACGCGGCCCCCGAGGTGCTCGAGGGCCGCGAAAACACGCCCCGTTCCGATCTGGCCAGTCTCGGCTACGTGCTCATCGAGATGCTCTCGGGACAGCCGCCATTCGCGGGGCTGCAGTCCTATCGCGATCTGCTCGAGGCCAAGCGGTCGCTCGCCCATCGGCTCCCGCAGATCCTGCCGGCCGACGTCACCTGCAACGAATTGCTGATGAACTTCATCCGGGGCATGATCGCCTCCGACCCGGCGCGGCGGTTTCCGAGCGCCGAGGATGCCGACCTCGTGAAGGAGGGCGCCGCGAGCTTTCACCGTCAGCTGATCGTCGGCGGCCTGGCAAGCGAATATGACAACGAGATTCGCGCCTGGCTGGAACTGCTGGAATAGCAGCCGCGGGAGGGAACGTCAGCGCGGGATGTGCGGGCGGCGCATATTCCCTTGCTTGCGCTGCGGGCTTGGATGGACGGTGAACCGCCGTCACGGGCTTGGATGGACGGTGAACCGCCGTCACGGGCGTGGATGGACGGTGAACCGCCGTCACGAGCTTGGATGGACGGTGAACCGCCTTTGTGGGCGTGGATCGACCGATTCCCATGCAAGCCCGACGCGCGAGCGAGGGAATCCGTTTTCACTCCGCAGCGGCACCCTGCAGCCAGGCTGAGAGCCGGGCCGCCATCTGCTCAAGGGGCACCATCTCGTCCACCAATCCGGCATCGCTGACCGCTTTCGGCATCCCGTAGACGACGCATCCTGAGGCCGACTGCGCGAGCACCGCGCCGCCTCGTTTCTTCAGTTCGCGGCATCCGTCGAGACCGTCGCAGCCCATCCCGGTGAGCACCGCCGCCAGCACCCTCCCGTCGTAGAGTCGCCCTGCAGACTCCAGAAGATGATCGACCGAAGGCCGACAGCCACGACGCCGCGGACCGTCGTCGAGCACACACACGACCTGCTCGCCGCGACGCCCCACGCCAAGATGCCTGCCCCCCGGTGCCACGAAGACCCGGCCCGGCCCGACAACCATGCCGTCGGCCGCCTCCACGACCCGCATTCGCGACATCCCGGCAAGCCGTTCGGCCAGGCTGGCCGTGAACTGGGGCGGAATGTGCTGCACGATGAAGACCGGTACCGGAAGATCGGCGGGCAAGAGTGGGATCACAGACCGCAGGGCCTGGGGGCCCCCGGTGGACGCACCGATCACGATGGCATCGAAGCGAGCTCCTCCGGAGGGCACGGGCCACCGCGTTGGCGGCGGCAGCGTCGCGGCCACAGCCGGAGCCCCCATGCTCTCCCGTACGGCGGCCAACTTCTCGGTGAGTTCTCGCTGGATCATGTCGCGGGTGACGTGGAGATCGAGGCCGATGGGCTTGAGGATGAAGTCGAAGGCCCCCTCCATCAGGGCCGCGACCGTCGTCGGTGCTCCCTGGGCGGTGAGGCTGCTCACCATGATCGACCGCGGCGACAGTCCGTGTTGTTTGAGGGCCCGCAGCACCTCGATCCCGTCCCGTCCCGGCATCTGCACGTCGAGCGTGACCACGTCGGGTCTGACCCGTGCAATGAGATCCACCGCCGCATCGCCATCGGCAGCAGTTCCGACGACCTCCACCCCCGCAATCCGGCCGAGGACCGTGAGAAGCATCTGCCGGTAGAGCCCGGAATCGTCGACCACGACAACCTTGAGAACGCCGGTGAACATGGTGCGACACGGAGCGGGTGGGCTGACGCGAGGTGGGCTTGCGCATATCGTAACGATGCTGCCGCCGAAAGGCACCTCCCCCATCCGTCAGGATCGACACAAATTTGTATCGCCCCAATTCCCGAGCTATATCTCGGAGAGTCGCCCGTCGATCCGGGCGACATCGTCTCGCGGCCCGCACGTCGCCTCAGCACAGGTATCACCGGCATGGATTCGGTCCGCCCCCCAGAGGTCAGACAGGCCGCTTCGGCGCAGTTCGTCGGCTTTGAAATTGCCGGCCAAAAGTACCTGTTTCGCATCGAGCGAATCCAGGAAATCATCACGTCCGGCAGCGTGACCAGGGTACCCGACGTGCCCGCCTATGTCGTCGGTGTGAGCAACCTTCGTGGCACGATCATTCCCGTCATCGACCTGCGGCTCTTGTTTGGGCTGCCGGCGCGTGAGTCGGACGCCAACACCCGCACGATCGTCGTCAACGTCGGCAGTCGCACCATGGGCTGCATGGTTGACGCCGTATCGCAGGTGATTCGCATCCCCGTAGACCAGATCCACTCCGCTCCCGACTCGGTCGTGGCCGACGGGCAGCGGTCGGTCGAGGGATTCGCCCGTGCCGGCGACGATCTGTTCATTCTGCTCGACGCCACCAGCCTCCTCGATCCGGCCGGCCTCGCCGGCGTCCACCGCGCCGGCGTTCCCGGCGTCACACCCCCCGACAAGGCTTCATGAGATGAAGATGTCTTCCGACCGATCACTCCGCAACCTGGTGCTCGCGGCGCTGCTGACGATGTCGCTCGTGCCGCTGGCCCTGCTGGGCCTGGCGATGTACCGCTCGGCGGCCGATTCCCTCCGCCAGCAGGCGTTCGCGAGGCTGGAGGCGGTCCGGACGATCACCGCCCAGGCGGTCGAACGGTATTTCTCGACCATGCGCGAGGAACTCCTCGTCGCCGCCAGCGGGCCGCTGCCCCGGGAGGCTCTTGCTGCCTTTCGGAAGGCCTGGCAGGAACTGCCGGCAAACCCCACGTCGCTGACGGCAATGCGGCAGGACCTCACCGCCTACTATGCCGCCGAGTTCGCGCCGCTCTACCGCAACAAGAATAATGGCGACGAGTTCGACGTGCGGCCCTACATCGACGCCCTCGGCGCACGCGGGACGATGCTGCAGGACGGCTACTTGCGGGGAAATCCCAATCCGGTCGGTTCGAAACAACGGCTCGACGCCGCAGACGACGGCTCCGCCTACTCCCGCGCACACGCCACGGTGCACCCGATCTTCCGTGAAATGCTCGAACGTTATGGCGTCTATGACATCTTCCTCATCGACGCCACCTCGGGCACGATCCTCTACACGGTGTTCAAGGAGATCGATTTCGGGGCATCACTGACAACCGGTCCGCTCGCCTCGAGCAACCTGGCCAAGGCGTTCCGCGAGGCGGTCGCGATGGGCCGTCCCGGAACCATCGCCTACGGACAGTACAGCCGCTATCTGCCCTCCTTGATGGCGCCGGCGAGTTTCATCGCGACGCCACTCCTCGACGGCGACACGGTCGTTGGCGTGCTGGCGTTCCAGTTGCCGCTCGATAAGACGAACGAGATCATCGGAGAGACGACGGGCCTGGGCGAGACCGGCGAGACCTACGCCATCGGTCCGGACCGGATGTTCCGCTCCAACTCCCGTTTCGCGAAGGATCTTGGCGTCGAATCGACGATTATCGATCCAAAGTTCAAGGTTGACACCATCCCGGTCCGCAGCGCCCTCGACGCCGGCGAGTCGGGCACGGCCCTGGGCCGCGACTACCGCCAGCAACCCGTACTCTCCTCTTGGACGCCGGTCACGGTCTTCAAGGGCGACACCGCCGGCAACGGAGCAGTCCGCTGGGCGCTGATTTCTGAAATCGACGAGTCTGAGGTGATGGCCCCGGTGCTGCGGCTGCGTCGGTTTGGCCTCCTTCTCTTCGGGTTGACCGCTACCGGCATCGGGCTGTCGTCCTTCTTCATCGCCCGTCGTCTGACCCGCGATCAGGAGACACAGCAACAGCTCTCCGAAATGGTCGGCAACACGTCGGTGCGGCTGATCCAGGCAGACACCACCGGCACGATCCGCTACATGAATCCGGCGTCGGAGAAGTCGCTGCGGCTGTTGCAGAACTTCTTGCCCCGTCCAGTGGATAAAATCGTGGGCGGTTCACTCGACATCCTTCCGGCCCCGCCGCAGCTCCCCTGGAAGCTTCTGGTCACTCCCGACAGCCTGCCCCGCCGCGAGCAGGTAACACTCGGGACGGAAGTGCTCGACCTCAACATTTCGGCCCTCAACGACTCGAGCGGCCGCTACATCGGCCCGCTGATCACCTGGGACGTGATCACCGACCGCGTCCGCAGCGAGGAACGGGAGAAAGAGCTGCAGAAACAGATGGCGTCCGACAAGCAGAGCCTCGAGACGAAGGTGGGCGTCCTGTCGGGTGTCTTCGGGGCGGCAGCCAAGGGAGACCTGAGCATCTCCGTCGATGCTGACGGGGATGACGATATGGCGGCCCTCGCCGGCAACGCCGGCCGCATGCTCGGCGATCTGCGGGACGTTATCCGCCAGATCTCCGAAGCTGCGGAACAGCAGAACGACGGTGCGCGGATGATCGCCGAGAGTGCCGGCAGCCTCAGCGACGGAGCGCAGTCGCAGGCCGCCAGCGTCGAACAGATGACGGCGGCCGTGGAACAGCTGGCCTCATCGATCGCGGTGATCTCGAAGAGCGCCGTCGAATCACGGGCCCAGGCGAGCCGCACCACGCAACTGGCGCAGGCCGGCAGTCAGGCCGTCCACGATGCCATCGACTCGATGCGGACCATCCGCAGGTCGTCGGAGCAGATCAACGACATCATCCAGGTGATCAGCGAGATCGCAGCCCAGACCAACCTGCTCGCGCTCAACGCCGCCATCGAAGCGGCCCGGGCGGGAGAGCACGGGCTCGGGTTTGCGGTGGTCGCCGACGAGGTGCGAAAGCTCGCCGAACGGGCGAGCGAGGCCGCCAAGGAGATCACCCAGCTGATCAACCAGTCGACCCAGCGGGTGCAGGAGGGGGCCGATCTCTCCGAGAAGGTCGGGCAGTCGCTGGCGGCGATCGTCACCGCCGTCGAGTCAACGGCAGCTGGGATCGCCAGCATCGCGGCCTCGTCGGAGTCGCAGTCGGCCAATGCCGGCGAGGTGAAACAGGCGATCCGTTCGGTGTCGCAGACCACCGAGTCGAACGCCGCCGCCGCCGAGGAGATGGCCGCCAGCGCCGAGGAACTCGGCGCCCAGGCACAGGGCCTGCGTGACCTCGTGAAGCGCTTCCGGGTATAACGCTACCCGCCGGCGTCATCGCGGCGTGCGGAGAAGGAGCTGCCGTGAACGGATTGATCTCGCTGACACCCGAACAGTTCACGATGTTCCAAAAGTTCATCTACGAACACACGGGAATCTGGACGCTCGACGGCAAGACCGCCCTCCTGAGCAACCGGATCCGGCGCCGGCTCCGCGACCGCGGGCTTGAGTCGTTCGACGACTATTACAAGCTCCTCACGGCCGGGACCGTGGCTGGTGAGTTGGAGGCGTTCATCGACGCCATCACCACCAACGAGACCCACTTCTTCCGCACCAACGATCACTTCGAATGGTTCGCGGGCCCGTTCCTCGACGATGTGATCGCGCGGGCGGCGGCCGGGCGCCGGGAACGGTCGCTGCGGGTCTGGTCGGCAGCATGCAGCAGCGGGGAAGAGCCGTATTCGCTCGCCATCTGCCTGGCGGAGAATGCCCCGCGCCTGGCGGGCTGGACACTGCAGATCGTGGGCACCGACATCTGCGAGGCGGCCCTGCAGACGGCACGCGCCGCGACCTACGGACAAAAGGCGGTCGAGCTGGTCAGTCCGGAACGCCTCGCCCGTCACTTCATCGCCGACCGCGCCGGAGACGCATGGCGGCTTAAGCCCACGGTTGCAGAGCTGTGCGAATTCCGCCGGCACAACCTCCTCGACCCGATGCCGGGGCCGAAATTCGATTGCATCTTCATCCGGAACGTGCTGATCTACTTCGACCGCGGCTCGAAACCGGTCGCCCTGCGGCATCTTGTCAATGCGCTCAACAGCGGCGGTTTCCTCGTGGCTGGTTCGACCGATGGCGCACACGATTTCCTCGAGCGCCTCGAGCGGCGCTCGACCTTCGCCTACCAGAAACCCTGAAAGATCGCCGCCATGGCCGACAGCAGCCGCCGCAACCAGGATATGCCCGCCGACGACATGGCGGAATTCCTCAGCGTCTATATCGACGAGACGGGTGAGCAGTGCGACCAGCTCGTGCAGCTGTTGCTGGCGCTTGAATCGGAGCCCCGCGACGCCCGCCGGATCGCCGAGGCCTTCCGGCTCATTCATTCGATCAAGGGCTCGGCGGCCATGCTTGGGCTCGACAGGATCACGGGGCTGGCCCATCACCTCGAAAGCCACTTCGAGCGACTCCGGTCGGGCAGCCTGCTGCTCGATGGCCCGACGATCGAGGCGGCCCTGCGGTGCATCGACTACTTCCGGCATTGCAACGATCGGCTGCGGCAGGGGGAGAAACTCGAACCGGTTGATGAACTGCTCGAGGCCGTCAAGAAGCTGGGGCAGACCACACCGGCCGCAGGGCCCACTGCAGCAACGGCGCCAACCTTACCTTCGGCGCCGCCGACACCGGCCGTTGAGCCGGCCGTAGCGTCGCCGCCGGCGACGCCAGCCGTCCCAACGCCGCCGCCCGTGGGCAACGCGCGGGTCCGCCGGATCCGCGTTCAGTTCGCCCCTGGGCTTGCCATGGCCGACCTGAAGGCCGAATTGGTGCTCGCGCGGCTCGGCGGCCTCGGCGTCGTCGTGGAGTCCTCTCCGGAGGCGGCAGAGTTCGCCACGAGCACCGAACTGCGGACGCTGGATATCATGCTCCGCACCGCCGCCACCGGCAGCGCGATCACGATCGCCGCCGATGTCGATGGGGTCGTCGGCGTCGAGCTCGATGTCGAGCCACCGGCCGAGCCCGCTGCCCCCCCCGCGCCGACGGAAGCCGGCGCGGTTGTCGAGACGATGCGGGTTGGCGTCGAGCGTCTCGACGTGCTGCTCAACCTTGTCGGTGAACTGGTCGTCAGTCGCGCCCGCTTTGTGCAACTCGTCGCCGACATGGCCCCACTCTTTCGGAAGGCAGCCGTCGGCGGCAGATCGGGTGGCACGACCCACTCCCTTCGCGAGGCGGTGGAGGCGATCATACGATCGGCGTCTGGCCCGATCGATCGGGCCGCCGCCGCCTGTGAATCTCAGCTCGAAAAGCTCGAAGAGCAGGGCCGCTTGTGGGAGGAGGGGCACCGCCGGTACGCCGAACTCGTGGAGTCGGTCGATCACCTCACCCGCGTGGCCGACAGCCTGCAGCGCGGTGTTCTCAGCACGCGGATGGTGCCGGTTGGCCCGCTGCTGAACCGGTTCAAGCGGTCGGTCCGCGACATCGCGAATGAGCTCGGCAAAAACGTGACGCTCGAGCTGGCGGGAGAAAAGACCGAACTCGACAAGCGGATGATCGACGAACTCGGCGACCCTCTTGTCCACCTTGTCCGTAATGCCATCGACCACGGGATCGAGCCTGCCGACGTTCGGCTGCGACGAGGCAAGCCGGAGATGGCCACGGTGCGACTCGCCGCCTCGCAGCGGGGCAACAGCGTCATCATCTCGATCAGCGACGACGGCGGCGGCATCGACCTCGAAGGGGTTCGCGACCGTGCCGTTGCCCGCGGGCTCGTCTCGGCCGACCAAGCGGCCAGCCTCAGCCCCCGTGAACTGACCGACTTCATCTGGCAGCCAGGTTTCAGCACCGCGAAGGAGGTCTCCAACATCTCGGGACGGGGCGTCGGCATGGACATCGTCCGAACCAGAATCGAGGCCTTGAGTGGATCGATCGACATCGACTCGACGCTTGGCGTGGGAACGACATTTGTCATCCGTCTTCCACTGACGCTGGCCATCGCCCGGTGCATGCTCTTCCGGATGGAACAGGCAGCCGTTGCCGTGCCGGTGGAAAACGTCCGGGAACTCGTCACGGTCACCGATGACTGCATCCTGTCGATCGGGGGCCGCAGGGTGTGCGACATCCGGGGTGAATTTCTGCCGTTGGTTGAGATGGACGAAATCTTCTCCTGGCCATCCACGGCTGCGGAGCCGGCGCCGCGTGGGGCCGTGCTCGTCATTCACTCCGGTTCGCGGGCCGTCGCCGTATGCGTATCGAGCCTGCTCGGCACCCAAGACCTCGTCGTCAAGTCGCTCGACGAAAACTTCATGCGGATTCGCGGCCTCGGCGGGGCGAGCATCTTGGGCGATGGCGAAGTCTGCCTGTTGCTCGATGCCTCGGCGGTCGTGGACATCGTCATGCGGTCGCATGCCATGACGGAGGTGCACCCATGACGCCCGACAACGGCCGACTGGCCGCCCTCTTCCACCATGGCGCGGACGATGCTTCTCACGCGTTGGCCAAGTGGCTCGGCCGGCCCGCCACCCTCTCGGTGCAACGGCTGGACACGCTCCCGATCGAGGAAGCCGCGGCGGTCATGGGATCGAGCGACGCGTTGATCTGCGGCTGTGCCATGCGGATCGACGGGGCGATCGGCGGCCTGCTCCTGCTCGCGTCCGATGACGACGCCGGCCTGTCTCTGGCCGACACGTTGCTCGAGCGGCCGGCCGGCACGTCCACGGCGTGGGGCGACCTCGAGCGGTCGGCCGTCGTCGAGACGGCCAACATCGTCGGCTGTGCCTACCTCAACGCCATCTGCGCGGCGCTCGGTCCGGCCGGAGCCGCCGGCATCCTCCCCTCTCCACCGGTCTTTCTTCGCGACTATCCCGAGGCGGTCATGGGAGCGGTGCTGATGGAGCAGCCGCTCCTGTCCGACATCGTGCTGCTCGCGCGGACCGAGTTCCGCATCGACGGCACGCCCGTCAGCTGTGGTCTCGTCTTTCTGCCCGACGCCGCCGGTCTCGCGGCACTCATGCCATCGGCCGTCGATCCGGGGGCTGGCACGTGATTCCGGCTGACATGCCACCGCCTCCAGGCCGTCCTGGGGATTCCGTCGCCATCGGCCATATCGGCGTCGCCCAGGGTGGCGGCGTGCTCAGGACCTTCGTCGGGTCCTGCGTGGGTCTGGTGCTCCACAATCGCCACCACCGTGCGGCCGGGCTCGCACACGTGATGCTGCCGTCGTCGAATGGCCGCGGTTCGCCGCCCGGGAAATATGCAGACACGGCCGTGGCCGAGACGCTCCGGCTCGTGCGCGAGGCGGCTGGGGAGCCGACGCTCGCGGTGACCGCAAAACTCGTGGGGGGTGCGGCGATGTTCGCTTTCCAGTCGGGCCTGCCGATCGGCGAGCAGAACGTTCTGGCGATCGAGAAGATCCTGTTGGATTTCGGCATACCGATCACCGGCCGTCTCTGCGGCGGCCGGCATGGCCGGCGGCTGACCGTCGACGTCGTCACCGGCGTGGTGACGGTCGAGACCGCCGGTCAAGGCACGGAAATCTTGGCGTAATGGGCGCAATGGCAAGGGAGACTACGATGAATGCGAACCTGGTGGGGGCACGTGCCCCTCGGCTGCTGGTCGTCGATGATGCGACCATCATGCGAATGCGGATCGCCGGGATTGCCCGCGAGGCCGGGTGGGATGTCGTAGCCGAGGCCACCAACGGCCGTGAAGGCCTCGACCGCTACGCCGAACACCGGCCCGATCTCGTCACGCTCGACATCGTCATGCCGGAACTCGACGGGGTGGAGACGCTCCGCGAACTTCGGGCCGCAGACCCTAGCGCACGCGTGGTGATGGTCAGCGCCGTGGACCAACGGGCCAAGCTTCGGGAGTGCTTCGCTCTGGGGGCTCTCGACTTCGTGGTCAAACCGTTCGACAAGGAGCGGTTGATCTCGCTCTTTGCCAAGTATGCAGCGGTGATCCGCGACACGGCCGCCGCAGGCCAGACAGACGCGAGTCTCCGGCCCCATCAACCGGGAAACGGCTGACAGTTGATCTCCGTGGGGTGGGAGAATCTCATCCCACATTTGAGCAGGGCGGGTATCCTTGGGACCATGGATGCACCACTGACGATCGTGATCGCGGAGGACAGCCGCCTGCAGGGGCGGATCCTCAAGACGGCGCTGGAAGCGGCCGGTTATCTGGTCCATTGGGGTGCGAACGGCACTGAGGCCCTGGCCTTGACCCGCCTTCACCGGCCGGCCCTCGTCGTCTCCGATGTCGAGATGCCCGAAATGGACGGCCATGAACTCTGTCGGACTCTCAAGGCCGATCCTGACCTGCGGCACATTCCGGTGCTCATGCTCACGGCGCTGGCCGCCACGTCCGACATTCTCATGGGACTGCGTGAAGGGGCTGCCGCCTACGTCACCAAGCCCTACGACCCGCCTCACGTGCTCGAGCGCATCGACCACCTGCTCCGCCACCTGTCCGCCCCGGATACGCCCGGTGAACCACTGCCGCTCGAGTACGCCGGCGAGACGATGCAACTCAACGTCAGCCGGCGGCAACTCTTGAACCTGCTCCTCTCAACCTACGAAAACATTCTTCGTCAAAACACGAAGCTGGAGGAGATGCACTCCAAACTCCAGGTCGCCAGCCAGCAACTCGGAGAGAGCCTGCAAAAGACCCAGGAGTTGCTCTACCGCGTGTTTCCCCGAGAGATTGCCGACGAACTCTCAAGCGGAGGGCAGAGCCAGCCACGGCACTTCGACGCTGTCACGGTCCTGTTCACCGATTTCGTCGGCTTCACGCGGGTGGCCGAGACGATGGAGCCCAAACAGCTGATCAACGGTCTGGAGGAATACTTCCGACGGTTCGACGCGCTGACGGCACGATGCCAGATGGAAAAGCTCAAGACGATCGGTGACGCCTATGTGGCAGCCGGTGGCGTTCCCACCGCGAATGCCACCCACCCCCTCGACGCCGCGCTGCTGGCGATGGCGATCCGCGAGTGCGTGGCGGAAGCGGCCAGGGAGTGGGGGGGAACCGGCATGCCGACTTTTGCGATCAGGATCGGGCTCCATACCGGGCCGCTCGTGGCCGGCGTGATCGGCGAACAGCGGTTCACCTACGACCTGTGGGGCGACACCGTGAACACGGCCAGCCGCATGGAGAGCGGCGGCGAGGCCGGACGGATCAATATTTCCGCAGCTACCCACAGGTGGGTGGAGCCTTTCTTTGAGTGCACGCCGCGGGGCAGCATTGCCGTGAAGAACCGCACCGCGGTCGAGATGTATTTCCTGGAACGGCTGCGTCCCGAATTCAGCGCCGATCCGGCCGGACTGACGCCCAACGCCCGGTTTCACGAAGCCCGTGAACAGTTCCGGAACGCCGCGGCCTCGCCGGCATAGCCTTCCGTCGGGCCTTCCAGCCGCCCGTGGCGAACCGGGAGGATCACAGATCGGGCGACACCATCACAAGCGACGACCAGCCCGTGGCGTAGGTCTCGAACCCGGGCGAGATGGCGAACCCGGCACAATACTCGCGGCCGCAGAACTGATGCACTCCATATCCCTTCTGACCCTGACGGAGGCCATGAAACAGGGAGGTGTCAAACGTGTCTCGCAAAGAGCCGGCTGGAAAGTCGGCCAAGACTTTTCCCTCCGAATCCACAAAACCAGCGATGGCACGCTGCTTTTCGTGGGCCGTCAGCGGCATGCGGTCGAGGATGGTCTGGCCGAGAGCGTCCCAGTTGAACACGATGCCAAGAACCCCGAGCAGTCCCCCATGCGATTCGCCTCCGGCCCGCACGCCGCAGGAGTAGACCAGCGACCGCTGGTGGTTGACGAGTGGCGAGTGATGCACCGACTGGAAACCGAACTCGTCGCCACTCCGGGTTTTCATGGCGGCCTGAAACCAGGGGGCCTGGTCCTGCATCATGCCAGTGACCGCATGCTGGGAGGGCCGACCGTTGGCCACGACCTTGCCTGTGAGATCACAGAGCACGAGATCGAAGTAGACCGTGTAGGCGTTGAGGATCACGCCCAGACGCTGGCTGGCGAAGCGGCGGTTTTCCTCGGTCGGCGCTGCCAGGGCCGCGACGACGCTGCCATCGGTGGCCCACCACCGCACGTCGCATGAACGCTCGTAGAGATTGCGGTCCACGAGATCGATGTTCGTCAGCGCGAGATCTGAGAGCCGTTCGCCGCGCATCTTCGTCTGCAGCACTTCGGTCACCTGCTGCATTTCGCGGATCAATCCCCGCGACCCGCGGGCCAGTTCCTTGGCGGAGTCGCCGGTTTTTTCAGAGAGCTGCGACATCGCCTTGGCGACCACACCGAACGCCACGCCCGCGTCGCCTGCCCGCGCCGATTCGATTTCGGCGTTCAGCGCGAGAATGCGGGCCTCCCGATTGAGGCCGGCGATGTGCTCGACGGTGTCGTTGAGCAGGGTCGAAAGCTGCTGCGTCAGTTGCGCAATGTGCTCCGGGGTGGCCATGTCGCTGGCATACGTGCTGCCAGCCGCCGCCCCGGCGGCCGCCGCGGGAGCATTCTCTGCAGGAACTGCGGAACCGCTGCTCATATTCGCACGCTGCCTGCTGAAGCATTTCCCGGGACATCCCGGACGGGCAACCGGCTGTTGCCAACCGACTACGACCCAGCAACTACAACCCAGCGACTACCAGCAGGCCGCCCGATCGCGCGGCTCTTTCGCCGGTCAGACAAGAAAACAGCGAGGGTGACGGGACTCGAACCCGCGGCCTCCAACGTGACAGGCTGGCGCTCTAACCAACTGAGCTACACCCCCGTGCGTAACTGATGGCCATTCCATCGGTCACAACGGGCCTTCGCCGTAAGCCCCCAGTGTATCGGTTTTCCCGCCACATCAAAAGAGGCTGTTTTGCGTCAGAAAATGCCCCGGGCGGGGTCAAAGCCCTTGCGTTCAGCCATCTCGAAATCCTGCTTGGCCTGCTCCTCGAGCCCCACCGCGCGACAGGCCATGGCCCGATGGTGCAACATCACGGCCATACCGTGCTCGAGTCCGCGCACGCGGCAGGCGAGCTGCACCGGGTCTACCCGCCCCGCCAACAGCCCCAGCTTGCGGCGATTCTGCTGCATGCCCGTAATGGCGAGGTTGAGCTGGTCCACGGCCTCCTCATGGCGGCCCGCCAGGTGCATGAGGAAACCCCGGGTGTCGAGCATTTCCGGTGACGATTCCTCCGTGGCCCCGATGGCCCGATCGATATCCGCGAGGGCGGCTGGCAGATCGCGTCCGACCAGTCCGCGGATGTAAGCACGGTGATTGAGAGCGTCGGGATCGCCGGGAGCCGACAGGTTGACCACCATGTCGGCGGCTGCGAGGGCCGCATCGGCGTCGTCCAGCACGACATTGACCAACGCCCTCACCCGCCACGGCTGCACGGCCGTGGGGGCGATCTCGCTGGCCCGCACGGCATCCTGAAGGCAGCCGGTGGCGTCGCGTTCCTCGAGCCTGAGCATCGCCCGCATGCAGAGCAAATCGGCATCGTCACCAAACCAGCGGACCGCACGGCTGACATCGGCTACCGCGCCCGCGATGTCGCTGCGTGCCTCACACTCGGCCGCCCGCTCGAGCGACCACTGCACGACCACCTCCCGGAGAACGGGGAGCACCTGCGGCACCACGATCGCCGGCACGACGCCACCGAAAATGACGGCGAGCAGCAGCCATCGTTTCCAGGCTCCCGGCCGCTGGCGACCGGCTGGAACAGTCGCTGAACGGCCGACGTCAAAGCCTTCATCCCGAACACCGTCGTTCCTATCCAAGGTCGCCATCTGCGGGCCTACGCGACCGAAATCGGCCGCGTCGCGGGAGGCGGCGGGCCGTTCAAACTCCGTGGGGATCGGAAAACCGTGACGGTCGTACCGCATCGCTTCACGCCTCGGGGGTGCTGCTCAGGGCAGGGCTCCCAGGCCAGCCTACGCTCACGGCCGGGAGCGGCAAAACGTTCATGTTGTCTCAATCGTAGCCAGAACCCGTCGCCGCGAACAATTGACGGGTATGACAGCCCTGGCGTAAGGTCTCACGGAGCGTTCGGATGTCCCCGGGAGCCCAGCCATGCCGCTCTTCGAGATCGAAACCGTCGGCCACATCATCATCTCGTGGGCGGCCGACGAACAGGCGGCCGCGGCCGTCGTTGAGGAGGCCTATCCCGGCGAACGGATCGTCCGCCTGACCCGCCGGCCCCGCGATACCTGGGTGATCTCGAAGTCGGCCATCGGCCTTGGGTCTGGGCCCAACGACTCCCGCATCGACCCCTGCAACACCGCCCGCGAATGTCTCTCCAAGGCACAGGGCGACAAACTTCATGCCATTCGGCTCTACATGCAAGAGACCGGAGACGACCTCGATCGGGCCCGCCGGGTGATCGAATCGAACATGGTCATGGGTTGGTGAGCCGGCCCACGACCACCGCGATTGCTACGAGCGCAGCCACGGCCCCCAGCACACCCGGCCTGACGGCGGGCGCCGGGGAGACCAAGGCCAAGCCGACGAGTTGGTTCGGTGTGCCGATGCCGCCGTTGTCGGCGATGGCGACCAAGCTCCGGTTGCCATCGGCCAGCACCGGCCCCAGGCACAAGCCCTCCAGGTTGACGCCGAGCGAGTCTGACCAGAGAAGCTGCTTCTCGACAACGGCCTCGGTGCGGCCGGCGAGGTCGCGTTCCACTGCCGAGACGTCGACAGCGCCGGCTGTGTTGACAAGGTAGATCCGGCTGGCAAACGGTGGCAGGCCAGGGGCACCGCTCCGCTCAAGCGTCAGAAGCCGCCCCTTGCCCAAGGCCACCAGCGCCGCGAGCCCCGAGAGCGGCTGCCCCGCAAACACCCTGAGGAAGGCGTGTGGCGGCTCGACACGGTAGGCCACCTGAAAGGCTGCGGCTGCGGGCTGTTCGCGACGGGAACGCAGGCGTTCGTAGGGCAATGGCTGCTCCGCAACGGGCAGCGGCAGCCTCGTCAGCCGCACCACGGTGCCGCCTCCCACGGTGGCCGGAGGACCGTCGTTGGCGAGGGCCTCTTCGTTGGCCGTCCAGACGGAGCGGCCGTTCGGCTCGATCGCCAACGACTCCAAACCGCGATTGGGACGCCGCGTCAGCAAATTCCTCGGCAGCGACACCGTGCCAAGCATGCGGCCATCGGCAAGGGAAAACGCTCGCACGGCTGGTGTGTCCTCCTCGCAGACCAGCACGCATGATTCGCTCGCGTCGTGGCGTTCACCGATCGTGTCGACGCGTTTCTGCTGCATGGCGTGGGCTACCGGCCCGGGGCAGGGCACAACGTCCTCATAGTCATGCCGCTGCGACAGTTTCACGACCCGAAGCGATTCGACGGCGATCGGCTTTCCCGTCTGCGTGAGCGACAGCCGAAACACCAGCAGGTGCTCGCTGTTGTCCATCACGGCGACATATCGGTCGTCACCCAGCCAGGCGACGCCGCTCAGTCCGGTGATCTCGACCGCGTTGCCTTCGGCATCGTCGGCTCGGTTTGGCAGCGGGATCGCCCCTTGGAATACCACCGCCGGGTCGGTTTCGGCGGCGTACCCGACCTCAGGCCAGCCCGCCGTCGCTGCGACCAGCATCAGCACCGCGAACACACGGCGGTCCATCCCGGAAATCAGAACACGAGAAGCCAGGACGACGAGGCGGCGGCAGCGGGATAGGACCATGCAAACTTCCATGCACGGTCTTGTACCACACCCGCATTGTCACCGCTGAACGGTGACCGGCGACTCTTCGTAGGAAGCCATACGCACGGCCTCCGGCGCGGAGTCGTCGGCGAGGATCGTGCGGCTGGTCCGGTAGCTGGACGTGCCGCCCGGTCGGTAGCCAGGGTCCGGCCGCCGCACCGGCTGTGCCGACGGCTGGAGCAGACCAGGGGCCGCCGATGATGCGGGTGATGCGGGCGGAGCGACCGTCGCTGGGCCGCCGAACGGCGCAGCCGTTGTCGGCGGCGGAAATCCCGCTTCCGTCGGAGCGGCAGAGGAGGCCGGCGGAATTCCCGCCGCCGGCGAGAACGATGCCGCTTCAGCCGAGCCGAACCGGCTCCCTGTGCTTGTCGGATACCGCGAACCACCGTAGGCGGGCTGCTCAACGGGCAGGGCGGCGGCCGGGATGGCGGCAGCCGGATCGGCGGCGCGGGCATCGGCCATCCGGGGTGCGGGAGATGCGGTTGCGATCGGACTGGCTGTCGGAGCCGAGAAGTTCGAATAGCCAGTATTTGGCAGCGCGGTTTCCGCAGGCGTCGCGGTCATGCTCGCCATGCCCGCCCCCGCCATGCTGGGAGTGCCCGGCATGCTGGGAGTGGTGGACGGAGAGATGGGGGGCAGGGGCTGGCCCGGCGGCGGGATCGAGTCGCCGGCGAGGGCAGCATAGGGTCCCACCTGCGGTGCGATCGACGTAGGCGTGGGCTGCTGGGGAATCGCCGAGGACGGCGTTGCAGCAACCGCGGCGGTTGCCGGCAACGACGGCGGTGGCGTGGTTCCATAGACCACCGGGGCCTGCTGCTGAGCCGCCTGAACCTGCTGCGCGACCGCATCAGATGGACTGGCCGTGCCGGTGATCACGTAGCCGCTGGGCGTGGAAGTGGTCGGGTATTGTTTGGCCGACTCCGATGGCTTCTTGATGTCACCACCGTATGGTGGCGCCGAGGCGAGCACGTCGGCATCGGCCTTCGGTGCTCCACCGATTGTCCACCAGGAAGGCTTGGTAAATGACGTGCCCGTCTTACAGCCGACTGCCGGCACGACGCAGCCCATCAGGGTCGCGGCGAATAAGGCCGTAGTGGCCGCTTTCCGCCCGCGGCGTGATGCCCCGATCCGGATGGCCTGGGATGTCGTCGCGGGTCCGTTCTGCGCAGTCATGCAAATGCCTCCAGCCGTGAAACGTTGCCGAAAGTATCGGTTCGCCGGCTGGGGGGGGAATAAGGATTTGCACGAAGAAATGTCAACGGCAGCAAAACTACAACAGCCCATGCCCCCCATCGCCCCAGGCCGCAAACGACCCGGGAGGATGGGAAAGACAAGGGTCTCCTTCTTGGGCCCTATTTCTTGACCGCTGCGAACCGCTTGCCGACGGCATCCCAATCGATCACGTTGTAAAACGCGTTGACGTAATCGGCCCGGCGATTCTGATAGAGCAGATAGTAGGCGTGCTCCCAGACGTCGATGCCCAGCAGCGGCGTGTTTCCCTGCATGATGGGGCTGTCCTGATTGGCTGTGCTCTCGACGAGCAGTTTGCCCTGCGGATCAGCGGAGAGCCAGGCCCAGCCGCTACCGAACCGGCCCATGGCGGCCTTCGTGAACGTCTCTTTAAACGTGTCGAATCCACCGAACACGCTCCTCACCGCCTCACCCAGGTGACCGGCGGGCTCGCCGCCCTTGCCCTTGCCAATCGTCTCCCAGAACATCGAGTGGTTGGCGTGGCCGCCGCCGTTGTTGCGGACGACGGTCCGAACGGCCTCGGGCACCTTGTCGAGGCTGGCGATCAGCTTTTCGATCGGCAGCTCGGCCAGATCGGCATGTCCCTCGAGGGCCTTGTTGAGGTTGGCGACGTAGGCGGCGTGGTGCTTGTCGTGGTGGATCTCCATCGTGCGGGCGTCGATGGAGGGCTCGAGGGCGTCAAAGGCGTAGGGCAGGGGGGGGAGCGTGTAGGCCATGGCGATCAATCTCCAGGTGTACGGACGATGTTCGCGGGATGGTACCGCAGAGCGGCGAGACCGGCAAATGGTTCGACGCCGACTCTGCCGACCCTGCGGGGCGTGCCTCATAATCTGCCTCTCGCACCGGCAGTGAATCCGTCGGCTGCAATCGGTCGAATTGCCCTTCAGTGGTTCGAATCAGGTGCGGCAGGATGCCGGCCGCGGACCGCGCGGAGCCCCAATGGCCCCGCGGCCCCTTGGATGGAATCTGCCCCCATGTCACTCGCTACCAGCCAGCGCCGGGATCAACGCCGGCGGTTGGTCGTCTCGTGGAACCGCTCCGCGGCCACGCCCTCTTCGTCCCAGCCCGAGACACGCCGCCTGGCCGACTACTCGCCGGAGGCGTTGCCGGAGCATCAGCCAAGTCTGGCCACGCTGCTGCCCGCGGGGCTCGGCGGCTTTGCCCTGACGGCGGCCTGCCTGCTCGCCCTCCTCGCCGCGGCCGTGGGTGTGGGCCTCTGGGAGGCGGTGACCGGAGGGTCTGTCTTTGGCCGTAACGCGACGCGATTTGCTGCCACGCTGGCCTCAGCCCGCCGTTGCCTTGACGTGCAATCGCTCTTGTCGTTGGGCGGCTGGCTGGCACAAATCTGCCTGATCGTGGCCACCGCAACGGCGCTCATCGTGCGGCTGATGCGTCGCCACCGACGGGACGACTATCAGGGCCGCTACCGGGCCTGGGGCTGGCTGGCGGGCCTCTTCGCACTCACGGCCTGCGCGGGTCAGGTGCCGCTGGGAGATCTGTTCGCCGCATTCGTCTCCGATGCAACGGGCATCTCGCTCGGTCCGGACGGCATGGGCTGGTGGGTGCTGACGGCCGGAATGCTCTACGGGGCCGTCGGGCTCTGGTGCGTCCTGCCATTGCACGAGCGGGCCGCAACGGGCATCTGGCTGTCGCTCTGCTTTGCGGCCTGGGCCGCAGCGGCCGCCTGCGCGTGGGTCGGGCAAGGCCAGGCGGTTCAGGAACAGGCGTTCCAGGCGGCCGTCGGCAACAGCTGCTGGATAGCGGGCGCGGTTCTGGCGGCGATCGCGATGCTGGCAGCCGCGCGGTCGGTCCTCCGCGAGGTTCGGAACCTGCCGGCCCGTTCGTCTGCCGGCAAGCCAGCGGTGGCGGCCGATACCGCACAGAACGCACGTAAGGCGGCGGCGGTCGAGGCTGATGACGACCGAGCAACTCCCGTTGAGGCCCGCCGCGACGAAGTCGACGACACCCGTCGCCAGCGGCAGGGGCCTACCGTGTTCGTCGATACGGCTGAGGCCTCTGAAGCCGACGACGATCTCGAGCAGTCGGGGCGGCATCTTTCAAAAGCGGAGCGAAAACGCCTCAGAAAGCTGTCTCGCATGAGCCAGGCCGCCTGACCGCTTTGACGGCGGCGGGGCTGTGCCCGATAGTGCTGCCAGCACCGGAGTTTCCCCATGACAGTCCGCACCCGTTTCGCGCCGAGTCCCACCGGCTACCTGCACATCGGCGGCGTGAGGACGGCCCTCTTCAACTGGCTCTTCGCCCGGCAGCGGGGCGGGCAGTTCATCCTGCGCATTGACGACACCGACGTGGCCCGCAACGTCGATGAGGCCCTCGAACCGATTCTGTCTGGCCTCAAGTGGCTGGGCATCGACTGGGACGAGGGCCCCGGCGTGGGCGGGCCGCACGCCCCCTATTTTCAGTCGCAGCGGGCCGACCGCCACCGCGCCGCGGTTGACAGGCTGCTCGCCTCGGGCCACGCCTACCGCGACTTCGCCACCACCGCCGAACTCGACGAGGAACGGAAGGCCGCACAGGCGGCAGGCAAGCCCTTCCTCTACAGCCGGCAATTCGCCGCCTTCCAGGAGGCCGACGCAGCCCGATTTATCGCCGAGGGTCGGCAGAGCGTGGTTCGTCTCAAGATGCCGCGGGAGTCGGCGCTCGTGATCGACGATGCCGTTCGCGGGCGGGTGGAGTTTGCCTGGGAGCGGGAGCAGGATCATGTGATCCAGCGGGCCGACGGCTCCTGTCTTTACCATCTCGCCAGCGTGGTGGACGATCACGACCTTGAGATCACCCACGTGATCCGCGCCGAGGAACACCTTTCCAATACGCCCAGGCAGGCCTTCATCGCATTGTCGCTGGGCTACCAACTTCCCGCCTATGCGCATCTGCCGCTGGTGGCCGAGCCGGGCAGCCGCACGAAGCTCAGCAAGCGGAAGCTCGCGCAGTATCTGAAAAACCCGGACTTCAAGCAGGTGGCCGAGCATGGTACGCGGATCGCCGAACGAATCGGCCTCACCGCCGATGCCGACACCTTCAATCCCGTGATCGTCGACTTCTACCGGGAAGTGGGCTACCTCCCCTGGGCGATCGACAACTATCTCGCGCTGCTCGGCTGGTCGTTTGACGACAAGACGGAGTTCTTTTCCCGCGACGAACTCATCGGCCACTTCACGCTCGAGCGGATCAACTCTTCGCCGGCCAGCTTCGATCCCAAAAAGCTCTGGGCCGTGCAGGATCACTACATGCACGGGCTCTCGGTGGACGAAAGGCTGGCGTTCATGCTGCCGTTTCTCATCAAGGCGAAGCTCGTGGCCGATCCGGTCCCCCCGGCGGCGGCCGCGACGGTGCGGCGGGTGATCGAAGCCTCGGGCGACCGGCTCAAGGTGGGGGGCGACATCCTAGCCTATGCCGACTTCTTCCTGCTCGATGAGCCGCCGCTCGACGAGGCGGCCGTGAAGCAGCGGCTCGCGAAGCCGGGAGTCGGCGACCTCGTGGCGAAGTTTGCCGTCGCGATCAGGAGCGTCGAGCCGTTCGAGCCGGCCCCGCTCGAAGCGGCGCTCAAGCGGGTCGTGGAAGAGGCGGGGGTGAAGGTGGGTGACCTCGTGCATGCGGTCCGCGTGGCCGTGACGGGCAAGACGGTCGGCCCGGGACTCTATGACTGCCTGGCGATCCTGGGCCGGGAGCGGTCGCTCGCCCGGCTGGAAAAAGCCCTGCCACTGTGCGGGTAGTTCTGAGGGGCGGCCGACAGGCCGCAGTTCTGAGGAGCGGCCGACAGGCCGCAGGTTTGAGGAGCGGCCGACAGGCCGCAGGGGCCTTGAAGCTCGTCGCCACCCTCGTGTGCATGTGGTCCGTAGGCATCTGGGCCGTAGGCATCTGGGCCGCGGTCGCCTTCAATCGCGCCGCGGCCCGCGAGGCCGGCGACTTGGGCACCGACCGCGACGCGTTCACGCCGTCCACCCACACGGTCGATCCGGGCACCGTCCTCTCCGAGGGCTCGTATGTGTTCATCGACAATCCCGTCGGCCTGCCCACCAACAACTATCCGGAGCTGCTGGTCCGCGTCGGCGGCAACGACTGGTTCGAATGGCGGTTCGGCGTCAACTACGGCGTTGGTTCGCAGGGCAATATCGTCACCAGCGTGGAGGTGGGGGAAGGCCCGCTGAAGCGACGATCGCTCTATGAGTCGAGCGTGCTCTACGGCTTCAAGGCGGATGTCTCCGATCAGGACGGGCTCCTGCCGGAGAGCTGCTTCATCATGGAGGGCTCGACACCCACCTATGGCGAGGCGTTCGGCACGGTGCCGGTGGCCACCTACGTGGCAGGCTATGAACTGCCCGCCGGGTGCAAGCTCGACGCCGCCATCCGCTACGCCTATTCCGAGGGCGTGGTCAACTGGTTCGACCGCTGGACTCCGTCGGTCGTTCTCCGCGTGCCGCTCACGGACCGCTGGGAGGTGCACGCCGAATACTTCGACACGTTCACCAAGCGAAACGTCGTCGACGTGAATCGGGCGTTCTTCAGCCCCGGCACCCACTACCTGCTGACGAAGAACTTCGAAATCGGCCTCCGGGTCGGCTGGGGGGTCACCGAGGCAGCGGCCCCCTTCTTCTCCGACGCGGGCTTCGGCTGGCGGTGGTGAATCGCCCGACACTTTTGCCGCTCACGTCGATCGAAGCTACATTCTTTCCGAGTCCTACACCCTTTTTCCTGGAGCCTCCCGCATCATGCCGCTGCTCGTCGTTGGAAGCATCGCCCTCGATTGCATCGAAACCCCCACCGCCAAACGCGACGATGTCCTGGGAGGATCGGCCGTCTTCTTCTCCTACGCCGCCAGCTTCTTCTCACCGGTGCGTATGATCGGCGCCGTCGGGGAAGACTGGCCATCGCAACACACCCAGCTGCTCGAGACCCGCGGCATCGACACGTCGGGCCTGCAGGCGATTCCCGGCGGCCGCACATTCCGCTGGCGGGGCCGCTACCTCCCCAACATGAACGACCGGGAGACGCTCGAGGTGCACCTCAACGTCCTCGGGGATTTTCAGCCCAAGCTCAATAACACCCACCGCGACTGCCGCTTTCTGTTTCTCGGCAACGCCTCGCCGGTGGTGCAGTTGAGCGTGCTCGACCAGGCCAAGGGGGCGGAACTGACCGTTGCCGACACCATGGACCTCTGGATCAACATCCAGCGGGATGAACTGGGCCAGCTCATGAAGCGCATCGACGGCCTCGTGCTCAACGACTCCGAAGCCAAACTGCTGGCCGACGATGAGAATCTCGTCCGGGCCGGAGAGGCGGTTCTGGCGATGGGTCCGAAGTTCGTGGTGATCAAGAAGGGCGAGCATGGGGCGATGTTCTTCAGCGAGCACGAGATGTATGTGATGCCCGCGTTTCCAACCGCCACCGTGGTGGACCCCACGGGAGCCGGCGACAGCTTCGCGGGCGGCATGATGGGCCATCTGGCGGCCCTCGGCCGTTTCGACGCCCAGGCCCTCAAGGAGGCCTTGGCCTACGGCGTGGTGACGGCCAGCTTCACCGTCGAGGATTTCAGCCTCGACCGCCTGGCCCTGCTCAACCGCCACGACCTCGACCGCCGGCTGGCCGAATATCGCAAGATGCTCAGCTTTTAGGCCTGAACGGGCGTTCAAAATTCCCTCTTGCCTGCCGCTACCCAAACCGATACTATACCCACGTTCAGTGTTCGGTTTGCCGGCAACTCGCTCGATTTATGGTGGCGATGCAACCACCCCGACGACGTGCCGGGAGACGCGGGAGGCATACGTCATGGTCTTGGCAGTAGGAGAGAATGGTCGGATGGCAAAAGCATCACAGAAAACCGACAAAGCCGAAGCGGCGAAGTCCGCGGCAAAGACGAGCGAGAGCAAGGCTGAAGGGAAGGGTCGGGCCGGCAAAACGGTGGCGTCGTTCCTCGACAACAACCCGTTGCTGAGAAACACCCTCGCCCAGATCGAGAAGGAATTCGGCACGGGCTCGATCATGCCACTGGGCAGCGATGCCCAGGCCCCGATCGAGGGCATCTCGAGCGGCAGCCTCTCGGTAGACCTCGCCCTCGGCGGCAAGGGGTTCCCGCGTGGCCGCATCGTTGAGGTGTTCGGGCCGGAGTCGAGCGGCAAAACAACGCTTGCCCTCCATGCCGTAGCGGCCGCCCAGCGGGCCGGCGGCATTGCAGCCTTCATCGACGCCGAGCACGCGCTCGACCCCAGTTGGGCCAAGAAGCTCGGCATCTCGCTGGAGAGCCTGCTTGTGAGCCAGCCGACGAGCGGCGAAGAGGCGATGCAGATCGCCGAACTGCTGATCAAGTCGAACGCGGTTGACATCATCGTCGTCGACTCGGTGGCGGCGCTTGTGCCGCAGAAGGAACTCGACGGTGAAATCGGCGATTCCTTTGTTGGCCTCCAGGCCCGGCTCATGAGTCAGGCCATGCGAAAGCTCACGGGCGCTATCGCCAAGAGCAAAACGACCGTGATTTTCATCAACCAGATCCGTGAGAAGATCGGCGTGATGTTCGGCAGCCCCGAAACGACACCGGGCGGCCGGGCGCTTAAGTTTTATTCGTCGTGCCGTGTCGATGTGCGCCGGATCGGCCAGCTCAAAGACGGCGAGGACGTCGTGGGCCAGCGGGTGAAGGTGAAGGTGGTCAAGAACAAGGTGGCACCGCCTTTCCGCGTGGCCGAGTTCGACATGATGCATGCCGACGGCATCAGCGTGGAGGGCGACATCCTCGATCTGGCGGTTCTGGCCAAGCTCGTTGACAAGACGGGCACGTGGCTACGGTATGGCGACGTGCACCTGGGACAGGGCAGGGAGAAGGCCCGGCTCTTCCTCAAGGAGAACCCACATGTGGCGCAGGAACTCCGTGAGAAGGTTCTCGCCAGCAAGGATGCCGTGATCGCGGTGGCGAGCGAAGCCTCTGGTGGTGGTGGCAGCGACGACTGACCGCCTCAGCCGAAGGGAAAAGCCGGCTGACCGGCATGATTCGCTCCACCTGACAATTCAGTCCCCTCACCGCCCGCGAGCAACTGACCCAAGCAGTGCTCGCGGGCGGTTTTTTTGCGGCGCGAATGGAGTTCGCATCGCCCGCCGTGACTGGGGGCGTGTATAGTGTTCGCCCTAGAGCCGACCAGAGATATCTGGAACCGTGCCCTGGCAAACCAGGAGCCGGAGGCGAAGGGGTCGGCGAAAGCTCGAGGAGCTTTGGGCTATCCTGCCCACGCGACGAGACTTTTGCCGCCCCGAAGCCGGCGCTACACCGAAGACGGATGCGGTCTGGAAGAGACTTACAGCGGCTCGAAACGAGCGTTTTCCCCGGGAGCTGATGACGACATGAAGGCCGACGAACTCCGCGAAGCGTATCTGGCGTTCTTTGAATCGAAGGGATGCGTCCGCCGCCCCAGCGACGTGCTCGTGCCTCGCTGGGACCCGTCCGTGCTCTTCACGCCCGCGGGCATGAACCAGTTCAAGGACCACTTCCTCGGCAAGTGCAAGCTCGAATTCACCCGGGCCACAACCTGCCAGAAGTGCCTTCGAACCGGCGACATCGACAATGTCGGACGGACTCCGCGACACCACACGTTCTTCGAAATGCTGGGCAACTTCAGCTTCGGTGATTATTTCAAGCGCGAGGCGATCCTCTGGGCATGGGAATTCCTCACCGACCGCAACTGGCTGAACATCGCGCCGGAAAAACTCTCGATCACCGTCTACCAAGACGACCACGAGGCCTATGCGATCTGGGCCAACGAGGTGGGCGTGCCCGCGGCCCGGATCACGCGCATGGGCGAGGACGACAACTTCTGGCCAGCCAGCTCGCCCTCCCAAGGCCCCGACGGCGTCTGCGGCCCGTGCAGCGAGATTTTTTACCGCATGCCCGATGGCAGCGACGTCGAGATCTGGAACCTCGTCTTCACGCAGTTCAACCGCATCGGTTCACCACCGGACAATCTTCACCCGCTCCCCAGCCGCAACATCGACACGGGTATGGGCCTGGAGCGGACGGCAGCGATGCTGCAGGGCGTCGACAGCAACTTCCACATCGACATCCTCAGGCCGATCGTCGAAGCGGTGGCGGAGGTCTGCCACCGTCCCTACGTCGCGGCGAATGACGACGGCCGCCGGATGCGGCGGATCGCCGACCACGTCCGCGCCTGCACATTTGCCATTCACGAGAACGTGCTGCCGGGCAACAACGAGGAGAAATATGTCGTCAAGCGTCTCCTGCGTCGAGCCGTGCTTGACGGCAGGCAAATGGGCATGAAGGAACCGTTCCTTCACCTCCTCCCGACGACGGTGGCCGCGATGATGCGGAAGCCCTACCCGGAACTGGCTGAGACGGTCGAACGGGTGGCCGGCGTGATCAAGCGCGAAGAGGAGTCGTTCCTCGCGACGATCGACGGTGGACTTGACCGCATCGAAAAGCTCTTCGCGACGATCGACCGCTCCGGCACCGGCATGGTCGGCGGCGGCGAGGCCGCCGAACTCTACACCACCTACGGCTTCCCACCGGAACTGCTCGAGACGCTCGCCGCCGAGCGAAACTGCAGCTTCGACTGGAACGGTTTCCGGGAGGCGATGGATGCGCATGGCCAGCGGTCGGGCGCCGGCACCCGTGTGGAAGTGTTCACGTCTGGGCCGCTCGACGCGCTCAAAAAGACCATGCACGGCTCCGAGTTCGTCGGCTATGACACGCTCGAGACCGACGGCAAGGTGATTGGCATCATCGCGCAGGGGCAACTCTGCGACTCGCTCCGCGAGGTCGGCCATGCGTCGCCAATCACCGTCGTGCTCGACCGCACGAGCTTCTACGGCGAATCGGGCGGCCAGGTGGGCGACACCGGCACACTCGCATGGCAGGGGGGCAGCTTCGAGGTCAGCGACACGCAGCGTGAGGGTGGCTTCATGCTCCACGCCGGCCACCTGCGACAGGGCTCGCTCGACCTCGGCCAGACGGTCCGTGCGAAGGTCGATGCAGGCCGCCGCGCGGCGATCCGCCGTGCCCATTCCGCCACCCACCTCCTCCATGCGGCGCTGCAGCACTATCTGGGCAGCCACGCGGTGCAGCAGGGATCGAAGGTCGATGCCGACCTGTTGCGATTCGACTTCACACACACAAGCAGCGTTGGCCGCGACACGCTCGACCAGATCGAGACCATGGTCAACGAACACACGTTGGCCGCCGTACCAGTGGCGGCCCAACTCCTCCCCCTGGCGGAAGCCCGCCACGCCGGCGCGATGATGCTGTTCGGTGAGAAGTACCCCGACATCGTGCGGATGGTGACGATGGACGGCGTGAGCCGCGAGCTCTGCGGAGGCACGCACGTGTCGAGCACCGGGCAGATCGGCATGGTGCGGATCACTGCCGAGGAGAGCGTGTCGGCCGGCACGCGGCGGATCACCGCCGTCACCGGCCTCCGCGCCGTGGATCGTTGCCGGCAGATGGAGGGTGTGCTTGCGGAGGCTGCCGGCGGACTGAAGGTTCCGGTCGCCGAACTGCCGCACCGGCTGGCGGCCATCGCCAAGGAGCTGAAGGATCTCAAAAAGAGCAAACCGGCAACGGGCGGCGCCGCGGTTTCGGTCGATGAACTGCTGGCCGGAGCCGCCGAGGTCGCCGGCACGCGAATCGTTGTGGCCGACGCCCGTGGTGGCGATGCCGCTGCCATGCGGCAGTGCATCGATCAGCTCCGCCGCAAGGCGAGCCCTATCGCCGTCCTGCTCGGCTCGAGCGAGGGCGACAAGGTGACGCTCGTCGCCGGGATCAGCCGCGAACTCGAGGAGCGTGGCTTGTCAGCGGGCAACTGGATCAAGGATGCGGCGACGATCGTGGGAGGGAAGGGGGGCGGCCGTGCCGACCTCGCGCAGGCCGGTGGCAAGCTCACCGACAAGCTCCCCGATGCGCTGGCAGCGGCCCGCACCTCGATCGAAGCGATGCTGAGAGCCTGACGGCTGTGGTCACGAAAAACATCGCATCGTGCTGCCAAGACAGGCGAATGCCTGTCCTCAACACGCCTCTTGGAGGGCCTCCGCCCGGCTGGCGAGAGCCGGGCATCGTGCCCGGCGATCAATCGGCGTGAACCGTCCATCCAAGCCCGCAGCGCAAGCAAGGGAATACGGTCGGCCTTCCGACAATGGCTACGCCATTCCCTCGCTCGCGCGTCGCGGGCTCGTATGGGAACTGCTGGGGGATTGCCCGGAGCTGAATAACCCGACGAGCTTACCCGACGAGCTTCTGCAACGCGGCGAGGGCGGCGTCGTAATCGGGCTCGCTGGCTACTTCCGTGACGACCTGTGCGTATTGCACGACGCCCTTGGAGTCGAGCACGAAAACCGCCCGCGCGAGGATCTTCAACTCGTCGATCAGCACGCCCCAGTGTGTGCCGAAGTTGCGGTCCATGTAGTCGCTGCCCGTCTGCATCGACTTGATGTCCTCGGCGCCGCAGAACCGGGTCATTGCAAACGGCAGGTCGAGGCTGACGGTAAGAGCCGACACCTTGTCTCCGAGGGCGGCCAGCCGCGTGTTGAACGTTTTCGTCTGCACCTGGCAGACCGGCGTGTCGAGCGAGGGCACCACGCTGATGAACGCCGGCTTGCCGAGCAGGTCGGCCTTACGGATGTGCGTCATGCCACCGGCGCCGTAATTCATCAGATCGAAATCGGGGGCGGGCGAGCCGACCTTCACCTCGTCACCCACCAGCGTGAGCGGATTACCCTTAAACGTGACTGCGCCGTGCCGACCCATGGTGCGTATCTCCTGACGGGAAAAATGGAAGCGGTGAACCTTCAATGCGATGGCGGAAGTATCGCCGGGAAATCGGCGGCGACAAGCCTCTGCCGCTGGATAGCGAGCAAAAAGGGGGTCGGGCGGTGGGGTTCGCATGGCAGAAACCGCCGCGACGTTCTACGATCTGCCCGGTCGTGTGACCGCCCGATTCC
This sequence comes from Candidatus Kuenenia stuttgartensis, assembly GCA_945877135.1. Classification (GTDB taxonomy): domain Bacteria; phylum Planctomycetota; class Planctomycetia; order Pirellulales; family UBA1268; genus CAMCQY01. The sequence continues at coordinate 50,281 of CAMCQY010000002.1, read as the reverse complement.
CTCCCCCAACCTCCTCGTCGGAGACTGATTCGATGGCAGCACTTGGTCGGCTTGGCCAGTTTCTCGGCCTCGCGATCCCTGCGGTCGCCATCCTCCTCGAACTCAACCACGTGATCTCGCTCGGGCAGATGCTGGTGATGCTGGTCGCCGCGATCTGTTGCTTCTGGATCGGCCGAATCGTGGAGGGCTACTTCCGCAATGTCTGAGGCAATCACCATGCACCCACTCCTGCTCACGCCCCTCTACCGCCGCTACCTCTGGGGAGGACGCCGCTTTGCGACGCACCTCGACAGGCTCCTGCCGCCCGGGGATGACTTCGCCGAATCGTGGGAACTCGTGGACCGCGGCACCGACCAGAGCGTCGTGGCGGCCGGCCCGCTGGCGGGAACGACGCTCGGCGAACTGGTGCGGCAGCGGGGCCCCGAGCTACTCGGCCGCCACGCGCCTCGGGCTGTTTTCCCGCTCCTCTTCAAGTTTCTCGATGCCTGCCGCGACCTTTCGGTGCAGGTCCACCCTGACGATGCGCGGGCCGCCAGACTCTCCCCACCCGATCTGGGTAAGACGGAGGCCTGGTATGTGATCGATGCCGCCCCGGGCAGCCGCATCTATGCCGGACTCCATGCCGGTGTCGATCGTGAGTCGCTGGCAGCAGCCCTGCGGGCGGGCCGCTGCGACGAGGTGATGCATTCGTTTGAACCGCGCGCCGGCGACTGCGTGTTTATCCCGGCTGGCACCGTCCACGCGATCGGGGCCGGCCTCGCCGTCGCCGAAATCCAGGAGTCGAGCGATGTCACCTACCGGCTCTACGACTGGAACCGCACCGGTGCCGACGGCAAGTCCAGACCGCTCCACATCGAAGCCGGACTCGAAGCCGTGACCGAGTTCGGCCCGGTGGCGCCGGTTCAGCCGCAGGCCATCCCGTCAGCAGCCGCACTCTCCACCGCCGACCCTGTCAGCCGTCGGCTCGTAACCTGCGACTACTTTCTCTTCGACGAGGTGCGACCGCACGGGGACTGGGCCGTGGGGGGCGACGACGTCTGTCACTTTCTCGCCGTGCTGTCAGGAGACGTCCACGTCGACCCCCGCTGGCACCTGCCGCCGCTCACGAAGGGCATGTGCATGCTGCTGCCGGCATCGATCGGCCGCCAAGTGCTCACAGCCGCGGCTGCAACGACCCTGCTGCACATTCAGCTGCCTTAAGGGGCTCGGGGCCCCTTTTCCTCGAGGCCCTTTGCCTCGCAAAACCCACAAAAACCGACCTTGGGGAGCTCTGGGAGCGGTCACTACACTCCCGACCCCCGACAGCCCGAGGCCCCGGTGGGTTCCCCATGCATGCGTACCGTTCCCTGCTGCTGCCGATTCTGGCCCTGGGCCTAGCCCTGGCGACAGCATCTGGCTGCGCCTCGCTGGGCAAGCCCGACTGGCTCGACCCGGGCCCGGAGCGACTCCAGCGGCGGAGGGCCGTGCGGTTTGACCCCTATCTGCAGGATGACATCGCGCCCTCGAGCCTTCGCGTCCCGCTGATGGACGGCGCTCGGCCCCGCGACTTTGCAACGCCGGTGCCGGAGGTGCGTCGCTCCCGCTGGTGGTCGCCTGTGCAGTAGCCACCAGCGAGCGGCAGGCACCGCGTTTTGCCCCGTCGTTCACGGCGTGCGCGGCGGAGCATTGGCGGGTGTATGATCGTGGCCGCGGGAGCGATCGTCGCATGCCGCCTGAGTCCAGCCACTTTTCGATGGATTGTTCCACCGTGCCCGCAGACCGCCCCCCACGCTCCCCACGCGGCCCCAAGCCTGCCCGCCCCTCGCGTCCATCCCGTCCCCCACGTCCTCCCCGCGTGGAGCCCTCGCGGATCACGTCGCGTCGCCCCCCGCAGCGGCAGCAACTCCCCGACGAAGACGATGCCCGCAGTGCCGCCAAGCGTCGGCTCGAGGCCCTCGATGACGGCCTGGAGCGGCTCCAGAAAGTGCTCGCTGCAGCCGGCCTCGGCAGCCGGAGAACCTGCGAGGAGCTGATTACATCCGGTCGCGTCGAAATTGACCGGCAGGTCGTCACCCTGCTCGGCACGCGGATCGATCCGCTCAAGTCCGAGGTGCGGGTGGACGGCGAGAAACTGCCGAATCCAAAGCGTGTCGTCTACATGCTCAACAAGCCGGTCGGTGTGGTCACCACCAACTTCGACCCCTCCGGCAGGCCCCGCGTGGTGGACCTGGTGCCCGGCGAGCAGCGGCTGTTCGCCATCGGCCGGCTCGACCGCATGAGCGAGGGACTGATCCTCGTGACCAACGACGGTGCACTCGCGAATCTGCTCTCCCACCCGCGGTATGGCGTGGAAAAAAAATATCTCGTGCAGGTCGCGGGCGTACCGTCCCAGGAACTGCTCGATAAGATCCGCCGCGGCATCACGCTGGCCGACGGGAAGGTGCATGCCAAGCGGGTGGACATCCGCTCGCAACACAAGCAGAGCGCCGTCCTTGAGATGATCCTCGACGAGGGGAAGAATCGGGAAATCCGGCGGATGCTGGCACGGCTCGGCCACAAGGTGCACCAACTCAAGCGGGTCGGTGTTGGCAAACTCTCGCTGGGCAACCTGCTCCCCAGCCAGTGGCGACAGCTCGCCTGGAGCGAAATCGAGGCTCTCAGGCACGACGCCATCGCAGCTGTCGGCCCGATCGAGGCCGAACGCATGAACGATCCGATCCGGGATGAACGGCCGGGCAGGCCGGGCCGTTCTGGTGGTCCTGGTCGCGACGGCGGCCCCGGACGCAGGCCAGCAGGCCCACCACGCCCGCGTGCAGGGCAGGGGGCACCCCGCGGCACGCACCGTGATCAAGGCCAGCGGAGCCAGGGAACGAGAAGCCAGGGAACGAGAAGCGTAGGCACCAGAAGCCAGGGAAACGGGAGCCAGGGCTCCAGGCTGCCGGCCGGCAAGGGCGTCAGGCCTCGGAGTCCGGCCGGGCAGGGCGCGGAGCAGGAGCCCAGAAGGCCCGCGGGCCGGCCCCCGCGACGGCCGCGAAAGCCCGGCAAAGCCTCCTCATGGCGGAAGCCCCGCGGCGAGTGACCAGCCCGCGTTGCCCCGACGGCCGCTCCCGATAAGCCCCACGCAAGCGAAAGGATTCCGATGAGTTCAGGCACTGCGAGCACCATCGCCGAGCAGCCACTCGGCCAGCCCTGTTACGCCGACACCGCGGCCTTCGCCTCGGCACGGATCGTGGCCCACAGCCGGATCGCCGACAACACCTGGCGGCTCCGGCTCGACTGCCCTGCGATCGCCGCCGCCGCGGTTCCAGGCCAGTTCGCCATGGTTCGCATTCCTCACCGCAGCGATCCGCTGCTGGCCCGCCCGCTGGCCGTCTACGACACCTTCAGCGACGACGCCGCGGGGCAGGGCGGAGGATCGCCCCGCCGCTACGCCGACTTCATCTATGCCGTGCACGGCCGGTTTACGACCGCACTGCAGGACATGACGGTTGGCCAGGAACTAATCGCGTGGGGCCCTTTGGGCAACGGGTTTCAGATCCCGGCCGTAGACCATCTGGTGCTCGTCGCGGGGGGCATCGGCCAGACGGCCCTGTTGAGTCTGGGTCGCGAGCGACTGGGCCAGACGACCTATGGACCGTCATCTCGGCCGTCGCCGGCACGGTGTCGCCGGGTCACCTGTTGCTGGGGCGCCAGGCACGCCGGACTCTTCGGCGGCATCGAAGACTACCGAGCCGCCGGTATCGACGTGCACCAAGCCACGCTCGACGGCTCCGCCGGCCACCGCGGGACGGTCGTGGATCTGCTCGATTCGCTGTTCGGCCCGACGGGTGCGGGCTGCGATCCGGCCGACACCTCGCCGCACGTTTCCGCAGCGGCCGATCAGCCCCGCAGCCTCCACGTCGCCTGCTGCGGCCCCGATCCGATGATGGCCGCCGTGGCCCGCTGGTCGGCGGCCCGAAGCATCACGTGCGACGTGTCACTGGAGGCCCCGATGGCCTGTGGCATCGGGATCTGCTTCACGTGCGTGGCCCGCGTCCGCGATGGCTCAGGGGGTTGGGACTACCGGCGAACCTGCATCGAGGGCCCCGTCTTCGACGCGACTCGCATTGCCTGGTGATGCGGGAGGCCGGCGAACTTTTCCCGCTGCGCTTTCCGAAGGCGTTAGGCCGAAGGCGTCAGGCCTTTGGCTTGGCAGCCGCCTTCTTGCCCTTTCCAGCAGCCTTGGTCGAACTGCCCTTGGCCCCACTCGCCTTGGCACCACTGCCCTTGGCGGGGGTGGCCGCCGTGCCGGCCTTCGACGCCACCAGCATCCGCTTTGAAAGCCGCGACTTGATCCGCGCCGCCTTATTGCGATGAATCTTCTTCGAGGCGGCGGCCTTATCAGCCGAACTGGCCACAACTCGCAGTGCTTCGCGGGCCTGGGTGGCGTCCCCGGCCTCGATCGCCGAGAGCACCTTCCGAATGTGGGACTTCAGCTCCGACTTAGCAGCGCGATTGCGCTCGCGGTTGCGGAGATTCTGCTTGTGTCGCTTCTTGGCGCTGGCCGAGTGTGGCATGCCGGTAACTACCCTCTCAAGATCGGTGGAACGAAAACGGTTTGAAAACACGACCCCATGGGCTCACCCATAGGGCTGGAGGCCTTCGGAGGCCCGCTGCGATCACTCGCAGACAATCGACTGGCAGACTGTGGACAACGATTAGTTTCCGGCCCCTTTATCCTTTGCCGGCGTCAGCTTGTCCAGACGTTGGGCCACATCGCGGTAGCCAAAGTCGAGTTCGGCGAGCGCGGAGAGGTATTTCCGGGCAGAGTCGATGTCATCCAGACCGGCCGCCAGCACGCCCGCTCGGTAGAGGGCCCGTTTGCGGAGGTCCTGTTCTCGGTCGGTCAACGAGTCAACGGCTGTCTGGTAATTCCGCATTGCCAAAGGATACTGCCGAATCTTCTGGAAACATTCGCCAAGTTCGAGCGCCACCGCCCCCTTGCGGCGAGCGTCCTGCAGCACGTCCTGAAACTGGCGGATGGCCTCCGTATGATTCCCGGCAGCCTTCAGCCGCATGGCCAACTCGTATTTCCAACTGATGTTTTCCGGATAGCGGACGGTGCGGGCGGAGTAGACCTCGATCTCATACTTCAGCTGTGCGGCACGGAGTTGCTCGACGGCCTGGCGATTGCCGGGAGTGTCCTCCTCTGCCAGGCGTTTCTCCGCCAACTGCAGCCGGTGACGCGTCCAGCGGAGTTGACGGTCTTCGATATGCTCGCGAACCTTGAGGTCGTTCCCCGAGGCGGCAAGCGCCTTAGAAAGCACTTTCTGGGCCTCTTCAACCGTGCCGTCCCGCTCCACGAGATCAGCCAGTTCGAGATACGGCTCGATGGTGGCCGGATTCTTCGTGATGGCTGCCAAGAGGGCGGAGCGACGGTCCTGGGAACTCTCTCCTTCGGCGGCTGCTTCCACCTTCTGGCCGGCGGCAGCAGCCGGCTTCCTGCCGGTCAGGCCCTCACCGGCGGCGATGGTTTTGTCAACTTGGAGCTTCGCGACCTGCCGCTGGGCCTCATCGGACATCCCCTTCGCATTGCCGATACGCATCCAACAGGCGATGGCCTGGTCGTATTCGCCATACGAGGAGAGGAAATCGGCACACTTGCGGTTCACTTCCACGTCCGCAGGCGCGGCGTCGAGCGCCGCTTTGAGATAGACCCGCTGCGTGTCTCCGAATCCGAGTTTCCCGCAGGCTTCCGCCATGAGGAGCAGGCTGCCAGACTCGGCGGGATTGCCCTTGATGATCTCCACACCCTGGGCAATCGCTTCTCGACATTTTCCAGCCGCGATCAGCTTTCTGAGGCCTCCCCGCCCCCCCGCCGACCAGAGTGCCGCCAAACCGCCCCCCTTCTTGCCGCCGTGCTTGATCCGCAAGGCTCCCAGCAGATTCTGGAGGTAGACGGCATTGGCCGGATCGCCCGCCACGCAGACGGAGAACATCTCAATCGCATAATCGATGTTTTTCGCGACGCTCTGCGTAGCATGCTGGAAGCACTGGGCCAGCCGCGACCTCTCCGCCGGCGACAGCGAGGCCGCCGGCTGCGGGGCTGCAGAACCCGTTCCGGCCGCTGGAGACTCATTCGCCATGAAAGTTTGGGTCGAAAGTGGAATCGCGGGGCCTCGGCGTGATCCTGCAGGAACAGATCCGGCAATCCCGCGGGCACGGTATGCTGCCATGGCCAAGCGATGCATGCACCGCTGTGTCGTGGCGAGAAGCCAGAGTGTAGCCCCCGGCCCCATAAGCCTCAAAGGCCTGCCCTGACGCAGCGATCCCCACACCGACCGCCCCCCATTCCCTGTCTCCGCCGCCTGCCGCCAGCCGCGGCCCCACCCAGACCGCCACTTTTCCGATGCCTCGCGACCGTTCGGCTTCCCCATCCGCGTACCATGATCACCACGGCAAGGTGTTGTTCGTGGGCGCAGGGCCGGGCGATCCCGGGCTGCTCACCGTCCGGGCCTTGGACTGCCTACGGCTTGCCGATGTGGTGGTGTACGACACGCTCGTGCCCGCGGACGTGCTCGACATGGCCGCCCCGGCTGCCGCGCGGCTGGCAGTGCCGCGGGATGGACGGGAAGGGAACGGCGACCCCGGCGAGGCGACCGGCCGGCTGCTTGCTCGTCTGGCGGCGGAGGGCCGCACGGTGGTTCGACTGAAGGGGGGCGATCCGGCGGTATTCGGCAGGCTCAGCGAGGAGATGGGCCCAGTGTGGGAAGCCGGCATCCCGGTCGAGATCATCCCTGGCGTCACGGCTGCGGCCGCGGCCGCAGCCGCGGCCGGTATTCCATTGACCAGCCGCGCGTCGGCCTCGAGCCTCACGATCCTCACCGGCCACGAAGCCGCCGACAAGCCGGAGGGGATCGACTTTCGGCAACTCGCCTCACTGCCTGGAACATTGGCCATTTACATGGGCGTGGAACAGGTCGAGCGGTGGTCGAGCGAGCTTCTGTCGGCAGGCAAGCCGGCCGATACGCCGGTCACGATCGTGAGCCACTGCTCCTGGTCCGACCAGCGCATCGCCGTCAGCACACTGGCCCGCTGCGCCGCCGACTTCGAGCGGAACAACTGGCCGTCGCCAGCCGTGGTGATCGTCGGGGAGGTGGCACAGCCGGTCGTTGGGGCTTCCATCGCGCTGGATCGAGGGCGAGACCGCGGACCTCTCGCAGGACGGCGGGTCCTCAATACCCGGCCACGTGGGCCTCGCGACGATCTCGACAGCCTCGTCCGCGCGGCGGGCGGCCGCTCCCTTCGCGTGCCCGTGATCCGCATCCAGCCGCCAGAGTCGTGGCAGCCGCTCGATGACGCCATCCGGCAGGCCGACACGTTTGACTGGATCGTCTTCGCCAGCGCGAACGGCGTGCGGAGCTTCGTAGACCGGCTGCGGGGAGCCGGTCTCGACGGCCGGTCGCTTGGCACGGCAAGGCTGATCGCCATCGGCCCGGCCACACGCGAGGCCTTGGAACACGCCGGCTTCACCTGCGACCTCACGCCCACGCTGTTTCGCTCCGAAGGGATCACGGCCGCCCTCGCCCGCGCTCCCACGCCCAGCCGGTTCCTGCTGGTGCGAGCGAACCGCGGCCGCGACCTGATGCGGCGGGAACTCGAGGCCCGCGGGCACGTGGTGCGCGAAGTGACGGCCTATTCGAGCGAGCCTGTCGAGTCGCTCGACACGGCCACCGTCGCAGTGATCGACCAGATGCCGGTGGACTGGATCACCATCACCAGTTCCCTGATCGCCGAATCGGCCATCCGGCTGTTTGGTTCGCAGATCGGACGGTGGCGGGTCGCCAGCCTGAGCCCGATCACGTCGGCAACCCTTCGGCAGCATGGAATCGAGCCCACGGTCGAGGCAGCGGCCGCTGCCGCAGAGAGTCTGGTCGCCGCCATGGCGGACTGGGAAATTGCCCACGCCCCCCCGCCTGCCTGACCGGACCGGCTGCCTGCGGCGAGGAAATTCCAGAACAGTGGAAACCCACGACGATAGAGAGTCTGGGGGAGGCAGGCCATGGAGGGCCTAGCGCCCACACAGGCACGACGGGGGATTCGTCATGGGCCGATCGGGGCTGCCAACCACGCTCGTCATTTGCTGTCCGCTCCCGTCCGGCATGCCGCAGGCAACTGCAGAGGCGTGCCTGGAGTCGGGTCGCCGGGCCGCGCTGCCGGTGACATGGATCGCGGGGATCGAACGGCTGCCGCTGATCGTGGGAGACCGCCGCACCGTGGCGGCGCCGCATGTCGCCCTGGCGATTCCCGCCAACCAGTCGCGGCAGGAACTCCGACAGTTGCTCGCCCGCGCCGCGGCCGACGTTCCCGGTCTTGATGCGGCCGTGATTCGGGGATCATTGCCGGCGGATCATCGGCGGGTGCTGGTCGACTGCGGCATCAGGGTCGTCTGCCGTGACCAGTTGGACGACACCACCCGCGGCTCCCGCCGTCCGGCACCGCATGGCTGGCCGTGCCGCAGCACGCTCTGGGGCCTCTGGGAGGTGACGCAGACACCCGCAACCCCACCGGGCCTCGTCAGTCGCCTGCTGCCCTGGGCTTCCCTGTCTGGGCCTCAGGCTGGCTCGCTGGCCGTCGTCGATATTGGAGGGGGGCTGGGGCCGGTCGCCGACACCTCGTCGATTCGCAGTCAGATGGAGCAGTGGCGGTCTTGGGCGGAGCGGCGAAAAGCGGCGGGCGAGGTGGTGTTTGCCACCCTCTCCGAACTGCCGGCATTGATTGCGGGCGCCGGCCGGCTCCCCGTAGGTGGCTCAGTCTTGAAGGCGGCCTAGCTGGCGGCCTGGCGGATGGTCTGGCCGCCCCTCACCCCTACCGGTTCACCGGCGCGGCTTCTCCATGATCGTCCAACTCATGTAGGCCAGAATCGCACTGCTGACAATAAAACCGATGTCGGTCAGGATGCTGACCCTCTGAAATGGAAACCCAGCCGCCAGATCGGCGAGGAACAGGATCGCGACAAGCCCCGACATGATCATCCCGACAAATGGCATCAATTTCGACACGGGGTCCGTACCTCCAGCACACGGGCATTTGCAACACCGGCAGTTCCCTTACGATATCGGCTATCTCGGAGGATGCCATCGCCCTGCGACCCACGGCGTTCTTCAGGACGTTCTTCAGGGCGTCCTTACGGCCTTGACGCCCGTCTGACGGAAACACCATTCGCGGCCTTGTCAGCCCACCCCGACGACTCCCGGAGCCCTCGCCACCGTGGTCCAGCACGCCCCCCACCGCCGCACCGCCGTCTACACCGGATCTTTCGACCCGATCACCCTCGGTCATCTCGACGTCATCGAGCGGGCCAGCCGAATCTTCGATGCGATCGTCGTCGGCGTTGGCATCAACCCGGAGAAGCAGCCCATCTTCTCGCTGGCCGAACGGGTGCAACTCGTCCGCGAATCCGTTGCCGGCCTGCCCAACGTCCGCGTCGAACTGTTCAGCGGACTGTCAGTGGCTTTCGTGCGCGAGCAGGGGGCCCACGTGCTCCTGCGCGGCGTGCGGTCGCTGACCGACATCGATGCGGAGTTCACCATGACGCTGGCCAATCGGAAGCTCGATCCGGCGGTTGAGACGGTATTCCTGATGGCCGACGCCCAGTATTCGCACATTTCATCGTCGCTGCTCAAACAGATCACGCCGCTGGCCGACGACGACGCGCTGCTCAAATTCGTGCCGCCGCCAGTGGTAGCCCCGCTCCGCCGCACGCTCTCCGGCCCGGCATAATCCCGGCATGATGGCTGGCTGGATGTCGCAGGGCTGACTCGCGGGGGTCACTCGCAGGGATGACGCGCCGGGCGGGCCCCCGCAAGACTGCTTCGTCACACTCCCATGCAAGCCCGACGCGCGAGCGAGGGAAATCCGCTGCCTATCCCGTAAGGCTATCCGTATTCCCTTGCTTGCGCTGCGGGCTTGGATGGGGACGGAGACCGCCCTCGTTGATCGGCATGGCAGGATGCCACGCGCAGCTCGGTAGCAGAATCCGTGAGGGGCTGGCCGGGCCCTGAGAGCCGGCGTTGCTGACAAGCGCAGGCAGGATGCCAGAGCGCAGTCAGCATCGAGTGAGCGAAGGGCAGGATGCCCGTAGCGAACGTCCGGCGACAGGGTCCGGCCAGCCCCTCACCGCGGCCAACTCGCAAGGCGCACGTGTCAAATAGAGGATAGTCAGTTGACGTTCTGCCCGCCGGCCTCGAAGTGCTGCCGCAGGTAACGGGCCCGCTCGATGTTGCGGTCTTTCGTATCGAGTTCGATGCCCCGCAGCTTCTGCAGGTGGGCGGGCTGGGTGCGGACGAGGAGCGAGTTGATGTCGGCGATCTTCACGTCGCCGATCAGCCCGAGGAGCACGCCCATCCTCACCCGCGACAGCAGCTGCATCGTCTCCTCGGCGCTGATCGTCTGAGCGGTCCGCAGAATGCCATAGGCGCGGCTCACCTGGTCGTGCACGTTTTGTTCCGTCTCGCGGACGAGAAATTCCCGGGCTCGCCGCTCGTAATCGATCAACACCGGCACCACGTCTCCGACCTGCTCCACCAGTTCTTCCTCCGACTTGCCGAGCGTGGTCTGGTTGGAGATCTGGTAGAAGTCGCCCATCGCCTGTGAGCCCTCGCCATAGAGGCCGCGGACCGCCAGCGAGATCTTGTGGAGGCTGCGAAACACCTTGTCAATCTGCCGGGTGATCACCAGCGCCGGCAGGTGGAGCATCACGCTCACGCGGATCCCGGTGCCCACATTGGTCGGGCAGGCGGTGAGATAGCCAAACCGTGGATGAAAGGCATACGGCACGAACTGCTCGATCTGTTCATCGACCACCTTGATCTGCTCCCAGACGCCGCGGAGGTCGAGGCCGCTGTGGATGCACTGGATGCGGAGATGGTCCTCTTCGTTGATCATCAGGCTGACCTGTTCGAGCTTGTCGATCGCCACACTCCGGGCCCCCTGGGCATCGGCGTGCTCCCGACTGATCAACTGCCGTTCGACGAGAAACTGGCGGTCGATTTCCTCGAGCCCGCCCACGTCGATCGATTCGAGTCCCGGGCCTGCCGAAGACATCGCGATGCGTTCCCGCAGAAACCGCTCGATGTCGGCGCGGTCCTGCTCGGATGCCCGGCTCACGAACGGATACTGCGGCAGGTTGCGGGCCAGCCGCACCCTGCTGCTCATGACGATATCCGACTCCGGCCCGGTGCCTCGAAGCCATTCACCGATCGATTGGGCGAGCGTGTCAAGTTTCATGATCTGCATGCGGAAAGACCCTACGGCATTCCGTCACTCCTGTGAATCCGGACGGGCGGGGGGGATCCAACGGTCCTCGATCGCCCGGATGGCGTCGCGGTTTTCCTTGGCCTTTTCGTAATCTTCGCAGGCAATCGCGTCTTTCATCTCTCGGCGAAGCCCGATCACGCCGGTCAGTTCGGCCGTGCCCGACGCGGCGGCAGTTTCCACCGTTGTCGGCGACCGTGACGGCCGCCGGCCGGTGTGCTCGGTTGCGCCGTGGATGTTCACGATCAGTGGCTCCAGTTCCTTGGCAAACTGCACGTAGTCGTGCGGACAGCCCAGCCTTCCCTGGTTGCGAAACTCAAAAAACGTGATCCCACACATGTCGCAGGCCTTCTGGTCGAGCGCAGCCAGTTCGTCGGCCGTCTGGCCAACACCGAGTTGGCCGGCGGCACCGCCCGCTGCGGCGGCATCCTCGGCCTCGTCGGCGGAGCCCCCGCCGCCCTCGGTCTGGTTGAGGTAGACGCGGGCGTGATCCTCGCAGAGGTGAAGTTCACGGACGGCACCGGTCTCGAGTTCCGTGATGTGGAACACCGCCTGCTTGTCGCACTGCTGACACTTCATGACTGTCACGTCCTGCCTGGGGTCCCGAGGCTGCCGCCTCGATGCGTTCGCCGCGCCTGAAACCTCAACTGAATCATAGCGGCCGGCAGGCTGAAGGTCGCCTTCGGTGCGGCGGCGAGCCGCAAACCCACATCCTTGTCGCTGTTCTGCGGGCTTGTTGCCCGCGGGGAACTGACGATACTGTGGGCTGTTTTCCTGGCGACACGCCGCCCCAGCACGCATCGATCCATCCATCCATCCATGCCGCACCTTCCCGACCGGCACCGCTTCGACGTCCTGGCGCAGACCCATCGGCTCGTGCCGGTCTACCGCCGGCTGTTCGCCGATGGCCTGACGCCCCTGTCGGCGTTTGCCAGGATCGACGCGGGAGAATCGGCCTGTCTGTTCGAGAGCGTTGTCGGTGGCGAGAAGGTCGGCCGCTACAGTTTTCTCGGTGCCGAGCCCTTCCTGCGGTTTGAAGCCTTCGGTGCGAGAGTGCGGATCACGCGGGCCGGCTCGGACGAGGTGGAGGAGTTTGAGTCGTCCGACCCGCTCTCCGATCTCGAGCGGCGGATGGCGCCCCATCGACCGGCCCACCTGCCGGAACTTCCGCCGTTCACCAGTGGCGCCGTGGGATACGCAGCCTACGACTCTGTCCGATACGCGGAGCGGCTGCCCCATCCGCCGGTCGACGATCTCCACCTCCCCGACCTCAGCTTCGCCTTCTACGATCGGCTGCTCGTTTTCGACAACGTTACCAAGTCGCTCGACATCGTCGTGCTGGCCCACGTCGAGAACGATTCCCCTGGGGCCGCGGCGAGAGGCCATGCGGAGGCGTGCCGCCGTATCGACGCGACGATCGAGCAGCTGTTTCAACCGAGCCCCTGGCCGTCGGCGGCCGACATCGGCCCGCGACGGGAGCCCCGCTGCCTCACCGAGGGCACGGCCCGGGCCGCCTCGACGCGAGAAGAGTTTCTGGCCGCTGCCGAGAAGGCCATCGAATACATCCGTGCCGGCGACATCTTCCAGGTGGTGCTCAGCCGGCGTCTGGAGATACCCTTCGACCTGCCGCCCCTCGAACTCTACCGCACGCTGCGGGTGGTGAATCCCAGCCCCTTCATGTTCTACCTGCGAACCCCCTCCGCCACGCTCGTGGGCAGTTCGCCCGAGATTATGGTCCGCGTGGTCGACGGTGAGGTGACGGTGCGGCCTCTGGCTGGCACCCGACCGCGTGGGAAAACGCCAGAAGAGGATGCGAGCCTGGCAGCCGGCCTGCTGGCCGACCCCAAAGAGCGGGCAGAGCATGTGATGCTCATCGACCTGGGCCGCAACGACGTCGGCCGCGTCTCGACCATCGGCTCGGTTGTGCTCAGCGACGTGATGTCGATCGAGCGGTACAGCCACGTGATGCACATCACGAGCAATGTCAGCGGCCAACTCACTCCAGGCACAACGGCCTTCGATGCCCTACGGGCCTGCCTGCCCGCCGGCACGGTCTCGGGGGCCCCCAAGATCCGGGCCATGGAGATTATCGACGAACTGGAGCCCCGGAAACGCGGCCCCTACGCCGGGGCGGTCGGCTACATCGACTTCAGCGGCGCGATGGATACCTGCATCGCCCTGCGAACGGTGGTGATCACCGGTGGAAAGGCCTACGTGCAGTCGGGTGCCGGGATCGTGGCCGACAGCGTGCCGGAGAGCGAATTCCAGGAGACGCTCAATAAGGCAAAGGGTCTGCTCATATCGTTGGAAATGACCGCCGAGCGGCTGGGCAAGCGAACCTCTCCGTTGCGGTAGCAACGATCGACGCTGGACATCCCGCGGGCCGGGAGACGAGGGCACCATGATCCGCTTCGACCGCGTTATCGTGGAACGCCGTGGCCAGATGGTGATCGACCGCCTCTCGCTGGAAGTCCCTCCAAGCGCCACGCTGGCCGTCATCGGCCGGGACGGCGCCGGCAAGAGCACGCTCCTGGAAGCCCTCGCCACGGCCATGCCGATTCAGGGCGGTGACATCCTGCTCGCCGGCCACTCCGTCCGCCGGGATCCCGATGCCGTGCGAGCCCGGCTCGGCTACGCGCCCGCGCAGCTTGCCAAGTGGCCGGCCTTGCGGGCCGACGAGTTTCTGGCGCTCTTCGGCGGTGCGGCGGGCCTGACCGGCCAAGGGCTGCAGGCCGCCGTGAACCGCGCCCTCGATCTGGCGGGGCTGAAGGGCAGGGAGGCCGCGTTGATCGACGGCCTGTCTGCCGGACAGGCGAAACTGCTGCTGATCGGCCGGGCACTTCTGCACGCACCCGATCTGCTCGTGCTCGACGACCCGTTCAATGGCCTCGACCCGCGGCAGAGACGGTCGGTCGAGCGGCTGATCGGCGACCTTCAGATCGGTGGTCGCACGGTCGTGGCCACGATCGACGATGCCCGCGTGCCCGACTGTTTCACGCATCTGGCGGTGCTCGCGGAGGGACGGCTCCTGCACGACGGCCCCGCGACCTTTGCGGCCTTCTCCGCGGGTCGGGCGTGGCGGTATCGCCTCCACTGTCCAGGCCAGGCCGAGACGGCTGTTGCCCTGATCGGTCGGCTTGTCGGCCGGCTGGCGGACCACGTCGAAGCTGTCGATGCCACGATCCTCGACTGCACGCTCGAGTTCGCACCGGCCGCCACGATCGACTCCCCGCAGCGGGCTCTCTCCGAGATCGTCGCCGCGCTCCTCCGGGCAGGGATCGCCGTCGAGGAGGCCGGCCTGCATCCTCAATGGACCGAGCAGTTGGTCGAGCCGACGGTCTAGCGGGCCGCTCCGAAAGATTACCGCGCCGTGGCCGCGACAAGGTCGCCGACATAGCCTTCGAGCCCGCGAAGAAACGCTTCGCGGGGGTGGTTCGCCGCGTCGGCCAGGTGGCGGACCACCGCCGAACCCACGATCACGCCGTCGGCCACCGCCGCCACCGCCCGAGCCTGCTCCGGACTCGAAATCCCGAAGCCCACGAGGATTGGCACGTCGGTCTTCGTCCGCAGCCACTGCACCCGCTCGATCAGGCCGGCGGGCAGATCCGTGCGGGCCCCGGTCACCCCGGCCACCGACACGCAGTAGAGGAAGCCGGTGGATTTCCGGGCGATCGCCTCGGCCCGCTCCGGCGGTGTGGTGGGCGTGACAAGTCGTACAAGGGCCAGGCCAGCCTGCCGACAGGCCGCATCGAGCTGATCTGATTCTTCGATGGGCAGGTCAGGCACCACGAATCCCGTCAGCCCCGCCGCCTTCGCATCGGCCACAAAGCGATCGATACCACGGCGATAAATCAGCGAGTAGCTGGCCATGGCGAGGATCGGCATCTTTACCCGCTGCGTCGCCTGCCGGGAGAGTTCGAAGAGCCGCTCGAGCGTGAAACCAGCGGCCAGAGCCCGCGTGTAGGACGACTGGATCACCGGGCCGTCGGCGATCGGGTCGCTGTAGGGCACGCCGAGTTCACAGAGTGAGGCCCCGGCCCGGTCGAGCGACTCGAGCACGGCGAGCGTTGTCTCCATTTCCGGATCGCCAGCCGTCACAAACGGCGCCAACGCGGCGCGGCCCTGTGTACGAAGCGTCGTGAACACGTCCGCGAGCACAGAGACTTTCGAAGGACTGGCTGCCGGGGCACTGGCTGACATGAATCGATTCCTGATGACTCACTCGATGACTCAATCAATACGAACTCAATTTTGACGATCTGGTGCAGCCCGCCCGCCCGTCATGCCGGGGCCACTGTGCCGTCAGCCGACAGCCCACGAAGCCGGGCGATCTCTGCGGCGTCCTTGTCGCCGCGGCCCGACATACAGACGACGAGAATCTCCTGCGGCGGCCGCCGGCCCGCCTCCTCCATGGCCCAGGCCAAGGCATGCGATGTCTCGAGCGCCGGCAGGATACCCTCCCGCTGTGCCACGAGGTCGAAGGCATCGAGCGCCTCGGCGTCGGTCACGCTCGTGTATTCCACCCGGCCGGCGTCCCGCCAGTAGCTGTGCTCAGGACCAACGCCCGGATAGTCGAGCCCCGCCGAAACGGAGTGGACGTCCGCCGTCTGGCCGTCGGCGTCTTGCAGCACGTAGCTCAGACTGCCGTGGAGAATCCCGGGGCTGCCGTAGCTAAGACTGGCGGCGTGGTCGCCAGGCTTGCCAGACCGGCCGCCCGCCTCGACCCCGACGAGCCGCACATCGTGGTGATCGACGAAGGGATAGAACATTCCGGCCGCATTGCTGCCGCCCCCCACGCACGCCACCACGGTATCGGGCAGGCGGCCGAGTTGACGCTGGCACTGCTCCACCGTCTCCCGGCCGATCACCGACTGGAAGTCGCGAACGATCCGCGGAAAGGGATGCGGGCCGACGACCGAACCGATGATGTAATGCGTCGTCTCAACAGACCCCATCCAGTCCCGCATCGCCTCGTTGATCGCATCGCGGAGCGTCCTTGAGCCGCTTTCGACCGGCCGCACCTCGGCACCCATGAACCGCATGTTGCGAACGTTGGGCGCCTGCCGCCGCACGTCCTCGGCCCCCATGTAGACGACGCAGTCGAGGCCGAAACGGGCACAGGCTGTCGCCGTGGCCACGCCATGCTGGCCGGCTCCGGTCTCGGCGATGATCCGCCGTTTGCCCATGCGGAGGGCAAGCAGCCCTTGGCCGAGCGTGTTGTTGATCTTGTGAGCGCCGGTGTGGCTCAAGTCCTCGCGCTTGAAGTAGATCTGGGCGCCGCCGGCAAGTTCGGTGAGCCGCTTGGCGAAGAGCAGGGGGGTGGGCCGGCCGACGAAGGCCGAGAGCAGGCCGTCGAGTTCCGACGCGAACGCGGGATCGGCGATCGCCTCGTTGTAGGCCTGCTCGAGCTGCTCGAGTGCCGCGGAGAGCGTCTCCGGGACATACCGGCCGCCAAACCGGCCGAATCTCCCCAAGGTATCGGGCACCTGCGAAAGCGGCGGCGCGGCGGACGGGAGTGCTGGTGTCATGGTCGTGGCCGTGGCGGTGAGGGAACGTCGAACAAACCGGTCGTCTTCGATTGTAGCCTGCCACGGCATTGCTACCATCGAACATCTGGTGAAATATGCCTGAATTACCTGAAGTCGAAACGATGCGTCGAGGAATCGCGCATCTGGCCGGGCTGCGAATCAAAAGTGCGACGTTTCCTCGCGGCACGGTGCGGCCGATCTCGATGCAGCCCGCGGCCGAGGGCATGCAACAGCGGCTCACGGGACGGCGGATCGCGGCAGTGCACCGGTTCGGCAAGCGGGTGGCGATCGAACTGGACGAACGGGAGCAGGTGGGCCGCGAGTGGCTGGTGATCGAACCGCGGATGACGGGGCTCTTGCTCGTGGCCGATCCGCCAACTCAAGCCCACCTGCGGATGGAAATCGGGCTCGAGTCGCGGCAGCACCCCCGCCTGCTGTTCTGGGACCGGCGAGGGCTGGGTACGATCCGGCTGCTCGACGCACGCGGCCTCTCCGCCGCCTGCGGCCCCGAGAGGCTCGGGCCAGACGGGCTTGCTGTCACGGGTGGCGAGCTTCGCGAGCGGCTGGGACAGTCTCGCCGTGCGGTGAAAGTGGCGCTGCTCGACCAGCAGGCCGTGTCGGGCATCGGCAACATCTACGCCGCTGAGATTCTCTTCGCGGCGGGCATCGATCCGCGGGTGCCATGCCGCCGACTGAGCGCCGCTCGCTGGGAGCAGATCGCGGCTGCCGCGCAGAGCATTCTCGCCGAGGCCGTCCGCATGGAGGGCTCGACGATCACTGACGAAACGTACAAGACCGCCGACAACCGCTCCGGGCAGTTCCAGTTGCAGCACCGTGTCTACGGTCACGAGGGAGAGCCATGTCGCCATTGCGGAACGGCCATCCTGCGGATCGTTCAGACGCAGCGATCGACGTTTTTCTGCCCCGAGTGTCAGTGGCACCACCGGCGGCGATGCCGTAGGCTCTCCTAAGGCTGTTTCACTCCGGAGGCTCTCGTCATGCGAACGCCGATCCATTCCCTGTCACGTCGTCATTTCCTCGCCGGCAGTGCGGGTGCCGCCGCGGCCGCGATGTCGCTTCCTGCTGGCTCCGGCCGTCTCTTTGGCGACGAACCCGCCGCGGCAATCGCGCAGCAATCGTCCGAGACCCTCGCCGGACTGCTGCACGCCTCGCTGTCGCCGCAGCAACGAGAAAAAGTCTGCTTTGCGTGGGATCATGTGCACCCGAAATTCGGTTTGCTCCGCACCAGGGTCGCCAACAACTGGAACGCCACCGAACCCGACGTGGCGGGCAGCTTTTTCACTGGCGACCAGAAGCGACTCATCCGCGACATCTTCGAGCAGCTGATCGCCCCCGAATGGCACGCCCGCTTTGACAAGCAACTGGAGGACGATACCGGAGGCTTTGGGCACGGCCAGTCGATCGCCCTGATCGGAGAGCCCGGTTCGGGACAGTTTCAGTTTCTCCTCACCGGCCGGCACATGACGCTGCGGTGCGACGGCGACTCTGCCGAGCATGTCGCCTTCGGCGGACCGATCTTCTACGGCCACGACGCTGCCGGTGACACGGAAGAGCCGAATCATCCCGGCAACGTCTTTTGGTCGCAGGCGGTGGCGGCAAACGGCGTGTTTGGAATGCTCGACGGCCGCCAGCGGTCGCAGGCCCTCGTCGATACGCTGCCCCGTGAGAATGCGGTTGCCTTCCGGGGCCGCGGCGGGGCAGCGCCCGGCATTCCGCTCACCGCGCTCTCCGCCGACCAGCGGGCCGAAATGGATCGCGTGCTCGCTCTGCTCCTCGAACCGTTCCGTACCAGCGACCGGGCCGAAGCGAGGAAGTGTCTCGACACCCAGGGTGGCCTCGACGCCTGTCGGCTCGCCTTCTATCGCCAGGGTGACCTGGGCAACGACGGCGTCTGGGACTGCTGGCGGCTGGAGGGCCCGTCGTTCGTCTGGCACTTCCGCGGGGCGCCCCACGTGCATGTCTGGGTGAACATTGCCGACACGCCCGACATCGCCACCAACGCCTGACATCTCCTTCAATTCGCGGGAACCTGGAACGGGATAAAGCTCCGGCATGACCGACTGCTGCATCATCGGCGGGGGCATTATCGGGCTGTCGATCGCTCGTGAACTTGCCGGCCGCGGCCTCTCGGTTCGCGTGCTCAGCCGCGATGCCAGCCGCGACACCGCATCGTGGGCGGCGGCAGGCATTTTTCCGCCGGCACCTGACTCTGCCGCTGCTTCGGCGAACGACCGGCTGACGGCCTATTCCGACCGACTGCACCGAATCTGGTCCGAGGAGCTCCGCGCCGAGACCGGCATCGACAACGAACTCGAGCCCTGCGGCGGCCTGCATCTGGCAGCGGACGAGCGGGGCAGCGCCCGCCTCCGCGAGGCACAGTTTGACTGGCACGCCAAAGGAGCCCGCTGCGACTGGCTCACCGGCCCCGATCTCGCCAGGCAGGAGCCGGCCCTGCGGGCGGCTGTCGAGCAGGGCCGGATCCTCGCCGGTCTGCTGCTGCCCGAGGAGATGCGGATCCGTCCTCCGCAGCATCTCGAGGCGGTTGGGCAGTCGTGCCGGATGCGCGGCGTGAAGATCGTGCCGGCGGCCGACGTGCGAGCGATCGATGTGCGTGACGGCCGCATCGAGGGAATTCGCATCGCCTCTGGCGAAGGGAGGGCAGCGACCGACACAGTGCGGGCCGACCGCTACTGCCTCGCGGCGGGCGCCTGGTCGGGCGACCTCGCACGAGCGCTCGGCCTGCACATCGAAACGCGGCCGATCCGTGGCCAGATCGCGCTCTTGCGACTACCCCGCCAGGTGCTCACCAGGGTGGTGAACGTCGGGCTCGAATACCTCGTGCCACGGAGCGACGGCCGGCTGCTGGTGGGCTCGACGATCGAGGATGCGGGCTTTGACAAGGCCACGACGCCGCAGGTGATCGATCGGCTGATCGCATTCTCACACCGACTGCTGGGACCGCTGCCTGGGGCCGTGCTCGAGCAGTCGTGGGCGGGCCTGCGGCCGGGCTCCGTCGATGGGTGCCCCTTCATCGGTGCCGCACCGGCCTGCAGCAACGCCTTCGTGGCCGCCGGACATTTCCGCGCCGGGCTACATCAATCGGCTGGCACGGCCATGCTGCTTGCCGACCTGATGACCGGCCGCACGCCAGCCCTCGATCTCGCGGCCTTTGCTCCAGATCGCCGGCCCGAGGCCAACTCTCCAGATTCGGTGCAGGCCTATCTCGCGAGGGCTGCCGAAGCATCTGCCTGACGGCTGAAACCGTGCCCGTCGGCGTTCCCATCTCCCTTGCTTGCGCTGCGGGCTTGGATGAACCCACTCCCATGCAAGCCCGACGCGCGAGCGAGGGAATCCGCGTCCCAGCCCGTCATGCCCACCGTATTCCCTTGTTTGCGCTGCGGGCTTGGATGACGAGCGGGCATGCCGAACTGGTGACGGTCGCCTTTTTCGTCATGCGGCGCTGAGAGAAAGCCGTCGGTGGATTGTCTCGACGTCGTCAGGGGTGATGCGACGCCCCGGATCGGCGGCGGCGATCATGGCGGCGATCTCTGCCAGCCGGACCGAGATCGCAGGCACGCCGCCCGCGATCTCGTGGATCGTACGAATCACAGCGTCTCCATTCCCCTCCGCGGTGCCGACCGCCAGCATCGGTGCGAGCAGCCGCCGCGACTCAGCCAGCGTAAACGTGGGCAGCGTTGCCCTCAACCGTACAGATTGTTCGAGCCTCGCATCGCTGGCGACAAGCGAAAGCAGCCGTCCTTCGCCGGCCAGCACGATCGCGATTCCGGCGTGCTGGCGGCGCCACCGCTCCACACACTCGACCAGTTCGGCAGCCACGCCGCGATGCGCGTCGTCGATGAGAAGCAGATCGGGTGCTGTGGCATCCTCGCTCGCGGCCAGCTGGCCAAGGCCGGCAGCCAGATTCCCGCGATCGGCCCGCGCATCCGCCCACGAGACCAAGTGGCTGGTCTGTCCCTGAGCAAGGCCATCGGCACCAGCGACGCGGAGAACTGTTGTCTTGCCCACGCCTGCGGGACCGCACAGAACCGTGATCGCGGCGGGCTGACTGGCGGCGTAGGCGAGTTTCGCCACTGCGGCTTCCTGAGGCCGGGTGAGCGGTGGACGATCCGGCGGGCACTGGCGTGCGAGGTTCTGTCGAGACACGGTCAGCACCTCCTCAGGAGACACGAACACCACTCGTCACCGGCTGCGTCATGGTGAGCACTTCGCCGAGCACCTTCAGCCCAACCGCCTCGAGTGCCGCGGCTCGGACCTCGCACGCCGGCTGATCGGCACGGCGGACAAGTATGACGGCGTGGTAGCCGAGGCTCTGCCGCTCGAGCCATGCCCGGCGAAGCGGCCCCGTCGGAAACCAGATTCCCGCATCGACGAGCACGATGCTGCCGCCATTCCGGCCTCTCGATACCGGCTCCAGCGGAGCCCTGTCGAGGCACTCCACACGCCGGCCGCGTGCGACGAGCGTTTGCTTCAGACACTCGACCAAAGTGGTCCGGCCTTCACCGCGGCGGGCGCCGGTGATGGCGACCACCTCAGCACCCTCGCGGTGGGCATCCTCCACCCGCGTGGCCAGATGCGCCCACGCGTGGGGCACGACCCGCAGCAGCCTGTCGACGAGCGAGCCCATGCCATCATCGGTAACCGGTTCGGGATGGATCGATGCCGCGACGACTGGCTCTCCATCGAGTGGCTTGGCGACCGGCGCCGCCGACCGTGAGGTGGCCGGCTCCTTCTCGGTTTTCCCTGCGCCAGCGTCACGCCCCTGCGGCAATCGTGAGGGATGACGACGTGCCTGATCCGCATGCCAAAGAAAGGATCGATCGACTACATCGAGGACGGGGGTGGCGGGCGTCATGGCGTGACACTCCTCGCCGCGCCGGCGGTCGCAGGCAACTCCTGGGCCAGGCGTTCGGGCCGCTGTTGCCTGGCCTCCTCCAACCGGAGCCGATCATTCCGCCAGGCAGCTGCCCAGACGACGGCCGCCACGGCCACCAACGCGATAATGGAGGGGGAGGGGAATCGGCGGGGGGCACTCCTCTTGGCCGCGGGCGCCTTCGAGGGCCGCGGCGACTCGGAAACCACCGTCGCCGCTGAGGAAGCCTGGCAAGGGAGTTCCGGAATGCAGGCTAAAATCTCCATCAATTTCACTCATCCCACGCCTCACCAGAACCCCAGGCTGAGCATCGTCACCACGCGGCGGGGCCCTTGAACGCCGCAGTTCGCCGGCGGAAGCGGCCCCCACCGCGTCAAGGTCGGCGGGGCTGACGTCCACCCATCCCCGCGCAACGCGCCCCAATCGCCCAATCGCCTATCATCCAAGGGCAAAGTATCATTCGGTTGGGCAGGATCTGCCGATCATGACAGATTCCATGACCAGCCCGCGGCCCACGCCCAGATTCCATTTCGTTTTCACCGAGCCAAAAGACCTCTGATGCCCCCTTCCAATCAGTCCGCCCGCGAAGCTTCCCTCCACGCCCTCTTGGCCAGCCGAATTGCCGTCCTCGACGGGGCGATGGGCACCATGGTGCACGCCCTTGGGCTCGACGAACAGGGCTTCCGCGGGGCCCCGTTTCGCGATCACCAT
The DNA here is from genome assembly GCA_945877135.1 of Candidatus Kuenenia stuttgartensis. Classification (GTDB taxonomy): domain Bacteria; phylum Planctomycetota; class Planctomycetia; order Pirellulales; family UBA1268; genus CAMCQY01. The sequence continues at coordinate 27,856 of CAMCQY010000002.1, read as the reverse complement.
AAGGATCTGAAGAACTGCATCGACGTTCTCGTGCTCTCGCAGGGGGACGCGATCCGAGGCATCCATGCAGCCTATCTGGAGGCGGGCGCCGACATCGTCGAGACCAACACCTTCGGGGCCACGAGCCTGGCCCTGGCCGACTTCGGTCTCGCCGACCGCACACGCGAAATGAACCTCGCTGCAGCCCGGCTTGCCCGTGAGGCCGCCGACGCTGCGACCGCCAAGACGCCCGACCGTCCCCGCTTCGTGGCTGGCTCGATCGGGCCGACCAACAAACAACTCTCGATCGCCGGCAACGTCGCCGATCCCGGCCATCGCGATGTCACCTTCGACCAGATGGTGGCCACCTACCGCGAACAGATCGAGGCGTTGATCGAGGGAGGCGTCGATATCCTGCTGGCGGAAACCGCCTTCGACACGCTCGTGCTGAAGAGCTGCCTCTACGCCATCGAACAGGTGTTCAGCGACACCGGCGTCCGCCTGCCGGTGATGGCGTCGTTCACTGTGTTTGAAGGCGGCCGCACGCTCTCGGCCCAGACGGTGGAAGCTTGCTGGACGAGCCTGAGCCACGTCGACCTCCTGAGCGTGGGTGTCAACTGCGCGCTCGGCCCGGAAAAGCTGCGGACGCATCTGGCCGACCTGTCGAGGGCCACCCCGCGACTGGTCAGCTGTTATCCCAACGCCGGTCTGCCCAACGCCCTCGGCGGCTTCGACGAAACGCCCGAGGCGATGGCGAGCGTGCTGGGCGAATTCGCGAAGGAGGGGTGGCTCAACATCATCGGCGGCTGCTGCGGCACGACGCCGGCCCACATCAAGGCGATCGCCGAGGCGGTCGCGAAGTATCCACCGAGAAAGCCCGCGGCGCCCGAGCGACGAAGCCGTTATTCCGGCCTCGAAATGCTCGAACTCCGCCCGGAGAGCAGCTTCACGGTGATCGGTGAACGGACCAACGTCACCGGTTCGCGGGCGTTTGCCCGGCTCATCAAGGAGGAGCGCTACGAGGAGGCCCTCAGCGTCGCCCGGCAACAGGTCGAAAACGGCGCCAACATCATCGACGTCAACGTCGATGAGGGGATGCTCGACGGCCCCGCCGTGATGACGAAGTTTCTCACGCTCCTTTCCAGCGAGCCCGACGTCGCCCGCGTGCCCGTGATGGTGGATAGTTCGCGGTTTGAGGTTCTGGAAGCCGGGCTCAAGTGCGTCCAGGGCAAGGGCATTGTCAACTCCATCAGCCTCAAGGAGGGGGAGGAGACATTCCTGAGACACGCGAGGACGATCCGCCGCTACGGTGCCGCCGTCGTGGTCATGGCCTTCGACGAGGAGGGGCAGGCCACCGACGTCGAACGCCGCGTCGCGATCTGCAAGCGGGCCTACAAACTCCTCACCGAGCAGGCCGGCTTCCTTCCCGAAGACATCATCTTCGACCCCAACATCCTCACGGTGGCCACCGGCATCGAGGAACACAATCGCTATGCCCTCAACTTCATCGAGGCGACCCGCCTGATCAAGAAGGCGATGCCGCTGGTGAAGGTGTCGGGGGGTGTCAGCAACATCTCCTTTTCTTTCCGCGGCAACGAGACGGTCCGCGAGGCGATGCACTCGGCGTTCCTCTACCACGCCATTCAAGCCGGCATGGACATGGGCATCGTCAACGCGGGCCAACTGGCGGTCTATCAGGACATCGACAAGGACCTTCTGGAACGCATCGAGGACGTGCTCTTCGACCGCCGCCCCGAAGCCACCGACCGGCTCATTGAATACGCCGAGACGGTCAAGAAGCGGGATCCCGCCGACACGGCCAAGGCCGACGCTTGGCGGAGTCTCGACGTCGAGGCCCGGCTCGCACACGCTCTCGTGAAGGGCATGGCCGACCATGTGGAGGAGGACGTCGAGGACGCCCGGAAGCACTATGCCACGAGCCTGGAAATCATCGAAGGCCCGCTGATGCGCGGCATGCAGACCGTCGGCGACCTGTTCGGCGAAGGGAAGATGTTCCTGCCACAGGTCGTGAAGAGCGCCCGTGTCATGAAACGGGCGGTCAACCATCTCCTGCCCTACATGGAGGAGGAACGGAAGGCGCAAGGAGCGGCGGCGGCAAAGCGCGGCCGCGTCCTGATGGCCACCGTCAAGGGAGACGTGCACGACATCGGCAAGAACATCGTCGGCGTCGTGTTGGGCTGCAACGGCTACGAGGTGATCGACCTGGGAGTGATGGTGCCCTGCACGAAGATCATCGAGGAGGCCAAGGCCCAGCAAGTCGATATCGTCGGCCTCAGTGGCCTGATCACACCGAGCCTCGACGAAATGGTGCAGGTGGCTCAGGAGTTCGAGCACGAAGGGCTGAAACTGCCTCTCCTGATCGGCGGCGCGACCACCTCGGCCCGGCATACTGCGGTAAAGATCGCCCCCAAATACACCGGCGACGTCATCCATGTCACCGACGCCTCGAGGGCCGCCGGTGTCGTCGAGAAACTGCTCAATCCGAACTCGCGCACGGCCTTCGCGCAGGCCAACCGCGAGGCGCAGAAACGCGACGTGGAGAACTTCAAGCAGCGGCAGCAGACGAAACTCGTTCCCTACGAGACGGCCTGCGCCAAGCGGTGGACAACCGACTGGGCGACCACCACCATCGACACACCCGAGTTCGTCGGCGTGCGGCAGGTCGATCGCGTGCCGCTGGCCGATCTGGTGCCCTTCATCGACTGGTCGCCGTTCTTCATGTCGTGGGAACTGAAGGGGAAGTATCCGCAGATCTTCACCGATCCGGTCGTGGGGACGGAGGCCAAAAAGCTCTTTGATGACGCCCAGCACCTGCTCGAGATGATTATTCGAGAAGATGCCCTCGTTTCGAAGGCTGTCTACGGCTTTTTTCCCGCCAATTCGGCCGGCGACGACATCGTGCTCTTTACCGACGACACGCGTTCGGCCGAAGTTGGCCGCGTTCACACGCTCCGCCAGCAGTGGGAACGCAAGGGGCAGGACGTGTTTCACGCCCTCGCCGACTTCGTGGCACCGGTGGAGAGCGGCCGCAAGGACTACATCGGCGCGTTCGCCTGCACCACAGGGCATGGCTGCGACGAACTCTGCGCGCGATACGAACGCGACCAAGACGACTATTCGTCGATTCTGGTGAAGGCCATCGCCGATCGGCTGGCCGAGGCCTGTGCCGAATGGCTGCACGCGAAGGTTCGCCGGGAATGGAACTACGGCCGCGACGAGTCCCTCTCGACCGATGACCTGATCGAGGAGAAATACCGGGGCATCCGGCCGGCCCCCGGCTATCCGGCATGCCCGGATCATACGGAAAAGCAGGCGATCTTTCAGTGGCTCGACGCCGGCAACGCCGCCGGCATTTCGCTGACGGAGAGCTTTGCGATGTTTCCCGCGGCCAGCGTGAGCGGACTCTACTTCGGCCACCCCGACAGCCGATACTTCGCAGTGGACCGCATCACCCGCGATCAGGTGGAGTCATATGCGGCCCGCAAGGGTATGGCGGTGGCCGAGATCGAACGGTGGCTGTCGCCCAACCTTGGCTACGACGCGTAAGCCGCGAACGCCCCCGAACGCACCCATGACCGCGAACGAGAAGCCTGGCCGCCGAGTCCGCCGGGTCATTCTCGACACCGGCCCCGCTGCGACAGAGGAGGGGGGATCGACCGGCATCCTCGTGCGGCGGTTTCTGGAATATGTCCGCCACGAACGGGCACTCTCCGAAAATACCCAGGAGGCCTACCGCCGCGATCTGCGGGATTTCTCCGCCTGGTTGGCAGACGGCAATCCAGTCCGGCTCTCCGTGCGGGAACTGGGCGACTACTTGGCGGCCCTCGACAGACGCGGGCTGGCGCGGGCCAGCGTGGCCCGCCAGGCGGCGACACTTCGCACCTTCTATGCGTTTCTCCAACTCGAGGGAGTCGTGCGGGAGAGCCCCGCCGAACTGCTCACGGCCGGTCGCCGTGGCGACGTCATCCCCGGCACGCTCTCGCCCGATCAGGTGGACCGTCTGCTCGAGAGCCCGGACGCAGTCACTCCGTCCGGCCGGAGGGACAAGGCCCTGTTGGAATTGCTCTATGCCACCGGTTGCCGGGCATCGGAGGTGTCGGCGCTGCGGCTGACTGATGTGCATCTGGGGGAAAGCTTCTGCACCTGTCGCGGCAAGGGGGACAAGGAGCGGGTCGTGCCACTCGGCAGACGGGCGATCGCGGCCCTGCGGACATGGATCGAAGGTCCGCGGCAAGCCATCGCCGCCCGTGCAGGCTCCAGCCCCGCCTGGGTGATCCTCTCCACGCGGGGCAACCGCCTCTCACGCATGCGGATCTGGGAGATCGTTCGGCTTCACGCCGACAAGGCGGGGGTGCCGCCCGACATCGGCCCCCACACGCTCCGCCACAGCTTCGCCACCCACCTGGTGGCCGGCGGCGTCGATCTGCGGCACGTGCAGGAAATGCTCGGCCACGCGAGCATCGCGACGACGCAGCGGTATACCCACGTCGATGCCAGCCGCCTGCGAAGCGTGCACGAAAAGTTCCACCCCCGCCGGTAATGGACGGTGGTCATCCCGTCACGGGCTGCCGGGAGCACTATGAAGTTGAATGTTCTTCATGAACGTTTGAAGTGCTCCATCCAAGCCCGCAGCGCAAGCAAGGGCGCGATCCATCACCCAGAAATCAGGCCCGGATTCCCTCGCTGGCGCGTCGGGCTTGGATGGAAAAGGCAACGGGGCGACGTTTCTCGTGTCAACTATTGGATGCTCCCGGTAGTGCGCCCAGGGCTTGTATGCGCTCGGAATCATACGTGAGGGGCTGCGCGGTTTCACGGCAAGGCTCGGCATCCTGCCGACCTTCCCTTGGCGGGCCTCCGCCCGCTGGTGCTGACCCGGCCCTCCGGGCCTGGCGCTGTTCCGTGAGGGGCTGCCCATGTCCCGAGAGCCGGCGTATGTTGACAAGCGCAGCCAGGATGGCGAAGCGCCGTCAACATCCGAGAGAGCGAAGGCCTGGAGGGCCTGAGCGAACGTCCGGCGACGGGACATGGGCAGCCCCGAACCGCCGCGCGCGGGGATGCGAGCCTACTTGCCAGCCTTCGGCGGCGTGAACTTGATCTTCTTGATCAGTTCCACGATCTGGCCATCCTGCACGGTGCCTGAAATGGCCGTGATCGCGCGGACGACGTTGGCGTATTTGAGGCCGTAGTCGCAGTCCATCTCGACCTCGGTCTTGTCGGCCAGCGAGTCGGGACCACGCCCCTTACCCACCAGCGACACCACTTTTCTCTGAAGTTCGTTGAAGTCGGCGATGGGGTTGCCGTTCATGGCAATCCCGGCCAACGACCCGTCCGGTCCGGCCGACAGTTTCACCCGGATCGGAGGCACCTGCTGATCGTCCACGACGGCGCTGGCTGACTTGCCGAGCGGCATGCGGATGTCGAAATCGCCCTCCGGTGCGACGATTTTGAGCGTACACATGAAGAACGACATGAGTTGAAACACGACGTCGATCATCGGCGTCATGTTGATGTCGATCTTGTCGGAGAGTTGCGACTTCTTGTGCGCCATCGACTCACCGCCCCTCGTCGTACTTGGCACGCAGGGCGAACTTCTCGAATCCCTTTTCCTGGCAGATCTTGATGATGTCCTGCACTTCCCCTGTCTTGGCGGCTCCGTCAGCCCGCACAATGACGGTGGCCGTATTCGGCTCCTTACCGGCGTCAATCATCACCGACTTTTCCCGCTCGAGGTAGCCACTGACGTCGCGCAACCCGATCAGTTCGCCGGCATAAATCACAGACCCCTTGTTTGTAAGCTGCAGCGTTATCGGCTTCTCGACCGGACCGTCCACGGGCTTCGCCAACTGGCTCATTGGCAATTGGATGCGATCATCTTGCTCGGCCTCGGAGAAGTTCATCACGAACATGAAAAACGTGATCAACTGAAAAGTCATGTCGATCATCGGCGTCATGTCGATTTCGGTGCTGGAAGGGTCGCTCGTTTTCTTTGCCATGACCTGCTCCTGAAGGATCGCAGTTGAGGGGACGACAACCCTCCCCCGCACCCGACCTCAACGAGGCCTCACTTCTTGCCCATCGTCTGAAATCGTGACATGAGCCGCATGGCCTCACCGTCAACATCGGCATTGAGCTTCTGGAGCCAGTTCTTGAACAGAGCGAAGCAGGCGATGGCTGGGATTGCCAGCCACAGGCCGATGAGCGTTGTGATAAGGGCCTGCGAGATGCCGATGGCGAGTTCGGACGGCTTGGGTGCCGTGGCCGACTTGGCGATCACCATGAAGGCACCCACCATCCCGTCCACCGTGCCAAGCAGCCCGAACATCGGAGCGAGTGCACCCACGAGCGATACGTAGCTGATCTTGTGCTCCAGTTTCATCGCCTGCTCGCCCTCCTCCGCCTGCATTGCCTCGACGGCGGGGCCGTAGCCCGACTGCAGCTTCCCCATCCCGGCGGCCAGCACGTGGCCGAGGTAGGAATCGTCAGTCTTGGCCAGTTCGTAAGCCTGCTGATACTCCTTGCTTTCAAGGTGCGCTTCGAACGCCTGGCTCAAGCCCGGCGGCATCAAGACGGCCCGACGAATCTGCATGAAGCACATCACGAGCAGAGCGACGAGTGCAAACGAGAGCGCGAGGAAGACGATGACGTAGCGCAGGCCGAGCGCTTTGTAGTAGAAGACGAGCATGTTCTCAGCCTCCGGCTCGGCCGCCTCGTCGGCAGGGGCATCGCCAGCTTCGTCTTGGGCACTTGCCGCCACAGGCCAAACGATCGCCGGCACGACAACCGCCGCCCAGGGAAGGAGCGAGTTGGCAAGCAACGACGCGACGATCAGCAGGCAGCGACCGACCCCTCGCCAGGCAAGGCTGTTCGCGTGGTTTCGCACGTCATTGGTAACGCTGCTCTGCATGAATGAACTCCTCGGGAATGAATCGTGTGCCTCGCCACAGCGTAGCCTCGCACCCCTTCAGGCTGCAAAGCGCCGCCGACAATTTCCATCAATCAGCTACGACTTGGAGGCCTCCAATTTGGCAGCCCAGGGGCTGGCCGGATAGGCCGCTTTGAGATTTTGCCGAGCCTCGCGGGCCCGCTCGGGATTGCTGCCCTTGTCCCACAACTCGCCGAGGTTGAACAGCGCCTCAGCGTGACTTTCCGGCAGCGTGTTGTAGACCAGGTCAACCATGAGGAACTGGATCAGGGCATCCTGTTCCCTGCCGGCCACCGACCGATAGGCTCCCCCCAGCACGTTGTAGGCCCGTGACAACAGCTCCTTTTCCTCGGGACCCGAACCCTTGATGATCTGGAGCACCATCTCGATGGCCGCATCCTGCTTGCCCTGCAACGACAGGCACTTGGCCTTGCCCAACTCAGCCGACCGCTTCTGCGGCTGGCTCGCCTTGTCGGTGCCGGCCAGTTTGATGGCGGCATCGTATTCCGCCATGGCCTCATCGGGCTTGCCCTGGGCAAGCAGCATGGCGGCCTTGGCCGACGCCGCACGAACTTTCATGCCGGGGGGGCCGCTGTCGAGCTGCTGGTAGGCAGCGAGAGCCTCCGCGGGCTTTCCAGCCCGGGCGTGCAGATCGCCGAGCAGTTCCTGCATCTGGAAGAAATGGTGGCTCTTTGGATGCTTGGCGAGATAGTCGGCCACCGTCTTGGCTGCCGCGGCAAGATCACCGCCGGCCTCGAGCACAGCCTGTGCAGCGGCAGCCGCCCTGACAAAATCAACCTCGGCCAACACGAGTGGCTCCGCGCCGTCGAGTTCATCCGTCTCGATCTTTCCAACCTCATCCCTGGCGTCAGCGCCGCGGCCACGCAGCAGCATCGCACGGGCATTCTTCAGCGACTGCGGCTCCGCACCAAACTGAACTTCCCGGACTGTCTCGATCGCCACCTTCTGCGTGTCACCGTCGCTGTTCTCCACATCGACACCGACGGGGGACACGGATAGGACCTTCCCGGAGACGCTGGTGCCGCCGAACAGATTCACCCTGTCGGCAGGCTGCCCCAAGGCCACCCCAGGAGACACGATCGCCAGGACGAAGGCCCCGATCGAGAGACCTGCCAGCATGGTCTCCCGAGCCCAACGCTTCCAGCCGACACCCCCCGTTGCTCTCGTCGTCATGCTGTGCTCCCAGCGTGTAGTCATGCCTATATCCATGCCTGATTGGTTGTGGTTGTTGTGGCCTTCGTGTTCCGATCATCACGCCCGATCCGGTCAGCCGGCCGCAGCTTCGGCAGCCTGTTTCAAGCCATCGACCCCGCGGGAAGGCTTGTTCTGCCGCTTCTCGATCTCCTTCAGCAGCTTGTCGAACGCCTTCCTCGTGTCGGGCCCGCCCAGTTCTGGATGCATTTTGAAGGTTATCTCGATGTAGTCGAACGCCTTCTGCAACTCCTTCTCCCGCTCCTGCGGCAGGCTCTCCGCCTTTTCCATGCGGCACTTGACCGCATTCAATCGCGCCTGGAAAAACTTCCGGCGGGCTTCCATCGCCTTTTCGTCTGAACCGGCAAACGCCTGCTGCTCCAGGCGATTCGAGATGACAGCCCAGCCCCAGCCCCAGATCTCGCCCGCATCTCCGCGTCGCTTGTAGCCGCTGATGGCCTTGCCGAAGTAGTCAGCCTGCTTCGCCTTGTCGTTCGTTTTCAACCCCGCCTGCTGGAGCAGGTCGGCGGCTTGCGTCTGGAAGTCGAGCGTGTTTTGTCGCTTCTTGTCCGAGAGGATCCAGTCGATGTGCTTCTGCGCCTCATCCCACTTTTCGCGTTCACGATAAACGTTTGCCATCTTCAAGCGAATCGCGGGCTCGAACTTGGCGATCTCGCCCCCACCCTTGGCAAGCAGGCCTTCGTAGATGGCGGCGGCCCTGTCGAGATACCCCTCAGCCTTGGCCTTCGGTACGGCCGAGCCCGTGCCCTCACCCGAGCCCAGGTTGAGGTAGGTCGTGGCCGCCCACATCTGCGACGAGAGCTTTGGGTCTTTGGCAACGCCCTCCAGAAACTTTTCGAAGCCGCTCAGAATGGCGGCCGCCCGAGCCTGCGCCTGCGGCGTGCCGGCAGTGGGACCGGAGGCAATATTCATGAGCTGCGACTGCAGGTCGCGGCCCATCGACTGATACATCGACGTCAGTCTGGCGGAAGCCTCGGCCCCGGCGGCACCGGCAAGTTGCTCGAGCTTCTTCATGGCCTGTACGGCCTTGTCGCTCTGCTCGGTCTCGATGAAATACCGCAGGCCGGCCGTAGCCGTGGCCGTGGCGAGCGGACCGCTCGTATACGCCTTGTCGTTCCCATTCAGGACGGTCCATGGCCCATACACGGGATGCTCGAGCAAAGCCGCCACCCGTGCGTTGTCGCCGTCCTCCATTGCCATTTGGGCACGAGCCAGCGCCGCGGCCACGCTCACGGCCGCCGGACCGCCGCCCGCGGACATTCCCGCCAGCCCGTCATCGATCGCCTTCGCAGCCTGTGCTCGCCAACCAGCCAGTGTCGCCGCGGGCGGGCGGGCGGCCTCGTCTAATCGAGACTTCTCCTGAACTTCCCGCCAGAGAGCGCCTCCCGCACGGAGCAGCACCTCAGGCCGCCGCGGCGACGCCGCCGGCACCTTCGCCATGATCTCCACGATCCGTTCCGGTTCCCGCGCCTCGGTCGCGGCGGCGATGGCGATCACGGCCGCATCGGCGGCCTCGGGCCGATCAGGCCAGGTCCGCATGATCGCTTCGGCGGTTTCCACGCAGTTGTCCTTGGCCTCGTCCGCCCAGGCCGCCACAGGCTGCTTCTGCAGTTGCTGCCAACTCGCCATGGCGATGCGGGCGGCCTGCTGGCTGCCCTTCGCATTCGGATAGCGTTCGACGAGAAAATCACCCAGAGCAGCCGCCTCATGGAGGCGTTGGTCCTCATAGAAGAGATAGGCGAGCAGGTAGCGGGCCTGATTGAGCGCCTCGACGTCATCGGGGCCCGCCAGCGGCATCGCCCGCCGCAGACTTGCAATCGTCTTCGCCCGCTCCGCGGCTACCTCCTTTTTGGCCGAGTCGATGGCGGCCGCATTCTTAGCTGCCTCGGCCTGCTTGAGTTGGGCCTGACGCGACTGCATCGCTGCAAGGCCCGCCCGCGCCGAATCCATGGCAGCCTCGAACGTCGCCACCCCTCCATCGAAATCATCCGGCACCTGTTTGCCGAGTTCGGCCAGCAGCGCCTTCGATTCTGCGCCAAAATCCTTGTTGACCTTCGCCACTTCCATGGCAAGCCGCTTGGCGTCCCGCAGGAGCGGCGTTCGCTTCGCCTTCTCCTTGTCCGGAATGGCCGCGGCCCGCCTCTCGAGCAGCATGGCAGCTCGATATTTCATACCGAGCCAGTCATGGTCGATGCGATCGGCAGTGAGCGGAGCCATCGCCAACTTCTGCAGCCGCTCGTCGAATTCGTCATACTTTTTGTCTTCCAGCCAGCACTCGAGCGATGCATTGATCGCCTTGGCCCGCAGGCCGGGAATGATGCCGTCCCCGTCGAGGATCCGGATGTCGGCCAGCGCCGCCAACGCATCCTGTCGTTTCCCGAGGACCACATAGTTGCGGCCCTCGTAGTACCGGGCGAACAACCCGGCCCCCCGGGTCCGATATTTCTCGTAGAGTTCCTTGTATTGCTTTGCGGACTCCGTGAGTGCCGCCACCCATTCCTTCGACTTCGGCTCGAGCGCCCGGGACTTCTCGTAGTAGGCCCCCGCGACCAGCAGCCGCGTCTTCAGGAGCAACGCCCGCAGTTCGTCCTGCCGCTGCTCCAATTCGCCCATCAGCCGCGCGGTGCCCGGCTTTCTGACTGACTTCTTCGGCTTCGGTGCAGGCTTGCCGCCCTCTTTCCCTGCATCCTTGTCGGCCTCACCCTTGTCGCCGGCGCCATCGCCGCGCAATTCCTTCAACGACGCATCCACTTCCCGGAGGAGTTTGAGCACCGCGTCTTCGGCATTGGCCACAGCCTCGATTGGAGCGTTGTCCTTGCGAACAGGCCCCTCTAACGCCTTGATCGCCAAGTCGAAAAAGGGCAGGGCTTCCTTCCGCAGTTTTGCAGCATCCTGGCCGGGACGCTTTGATTCCTCGACCTTTGCCCGCCCACGCTCGATCAGCAGATTGCCCTTCTGGAGGTAGGCCTGAATCGCCCGTTCACCCTCCGGGCTGTCTTTCAAAAAGGTGTCGATCTCGCGGGCTGCCCGGTCATACACCTCAGCCCGCCTGGCGGCGTTGGACTCCGAGCGATTCGCGGCCACGAGCGCCGCTGCCCTTCGAAACGACACCTCCTTCTTGAATTCCGGCGCAGCGTCCGGGTCTTTCTCCAATCGCTCGAGGACCCAGAGCACCACATCGGGCATCTGCCGTTCCTCGAGCGCGTCGAGTAGGCGGGCCGTGCCGATGTCCTTGGTCGAGCGTTGCGACGGTTCAGCAGCGGTGCCGCGATCGGCCACCACGCCACAGACCGAGGCCCCAACGAACAGGGCAAGCCACGGGCGTTGACGACATCTGATCATGATCGGGCACACGTGGGGTGAGCGGGACGAGACAGGACCGCGGCAGGCACGATGCCCCTTCCAACGGAGCACACCCTGCCATGTCGGGAGAGGCGAGCACGCAGGCTCATTGTGAACCCCCATACGCATTCTGGGAAGGCGGGCGACCGCCGTCAAACCGGTGGCCGATGGGACCGGCCGAATCAGGCCCTCGTCTCAGCGGCCGGGAGCGTTCGCGATGATCCCCTGGTTTTCGAGGCAGTCGATGAGCTGACCTCCGATCGGCGTCACGTCGCCACGGGCCTGCCAGCGGGACGCCAGCGCCGCGATTCCCGCGGCAGACTCCCGCCACGGTTCGGCATGGACGGATGCCGCCGCGAGTTCGCCAAGCCCCACGGCCAGCAGCAGTTCGCAGCCATGTGGCGAGGGCAGGCCGACACGCGGGTCGGCGGTTGCCGCGGCGGCGGCGGCCAGCACTCGTCGCACCGTCTGCTCCGGGAGCGCACCATCCGGGCCGGCACCCGCGGGCGTCCATGTCAGCGAGGCCGATACGCCACGAGAGAGGGCCGGCCCGGTTCCTCCCGGCCGGCTGATGAGCTCCCCGCCAGGCCGCCGGATCACTTCCCCGCCAGGCCGCCGGATCACTTCGTAGACGACCCGCATCGTCTCGCCAGCGTGCAGGTCGATGCCCCGTGGATCGACGCTGGCCAGCGCGTCGGCCGCAGTCTGGCGGTGGCCAACGATGCGATACGAACCGATATAAGCGGGATCGAACTTCATCTCGAGCCGACAGCGGGTCGCCCTCAGCGTCGGACGGCCGAAGACCTGCCCCACAAGGCGGCGGCCGATCGCGACTGGATCGGCGGGGACGGGACCCGCCGTCAACGGGACCGTTTCTGGCAGGGAGCTGGCGGCCGACAGGGTTTCCTGCGGATCGATCAGCACAAAAGCAGTCGTCGGCCCCACCGGGGAGGTTGTGACTGCAGCCAGTTCAGCCTGCCAGGCCGAGAATGCGGCGCGGCCCTCCTTGCGGCACCGTTCCATAGTGTCGGCATGGGCCGCTGCCACGATCCGATCCGGCCGCCCCTCGCGTCGGCCGAGAGTGGCGACAAGCCGGAACGCTGCGTCAAAATCGGCCGAGTGCGCCACCGGCTCGCGCATGAGCTCAGGCAGCAGTGCCGCAAGCGTGGCGGCATCAGCCCGCAGAGCCACGAGCCGGGGCCGCTCACCGCAGACAATCAGCGAAACCCGATCGGCCGGCCGCATCTGGCTGATCACGCGGCCCAGCCCCCGACACAGCCACTGCCACGAGAGCGACGCGAACGGGCCGGCCGACTGATCGAGCATAAGCATGGTATCCAGCGGGCCTGACGTGTCGGCAGCAGACTCGAGCGGCGGCGCAGTGACACACACCTCGACAAGCATGCTGCTGGGCGAGGGCCGCAACGAACGGAAGGCGGAGAGTGACAGGCCGAGCCCCGGCCCTGCACCTGACGAGCCGCCGTCCCCGGCGGGGGCCGGCAATGCGGCGAGGATGTCCTCAGTCCGCACCGTCGGCATCCCACCGCGACGCGGCCGCCTGCCCGGCGCCCGATCGCTATCGCGATCGCGACGGACATGCTCGCACAGGTTGTCGAAGGAATCGGTTCGGAGGGACAGAGGTGGACGATCGACCGCGAGGGACGCGAACGTCGCAGGATCGACGAAGGGTGACTCTCCGTGAGCCATCTCGAAGGCGATGTCGTAGCCGGGCACGCGTGGCACCTGGCGGCCGATCAGGGGCAGAAATACCGAGCGGATCCTGGCCGTACCAGCCCCGCTGTCTCCCCCAGCCGCGGCGGGGAAGGCCGGTGCCGCTCGCACCTCGACAGTCGCTGCCGCAGCCTTGGGCAGAGGGACATCGGCATGCGGAGGATCGAGCACAGTCGTCACGGCGGCCGCTGCGGCGGTCGGCGAGCGGACGCCTGCGACGTCGGTCTCGGCCGGCGAGGGGACGCTCGCGGCGGCCCCGGTGGCGTCGCCCAAGCCTGACGCCGGCCCTGACGCACGGGGAATCCCGCGGGCGGAGTCCGGCCGCTGCGGCAACGGGCCGCGAGCCGCCACACGCGACGGAACCGGGCCAGAAGCCGAAACAGGAGCCGAAACCGCAGCCAAGCGTCGAGAGAGTGCAGTGCTGGCGAAGAACACCAACGCCACGATCGACAACGCAGCCGCCACGGCCCCGCCGTTCGCGAGCAGATCGAGGGCCACAGGCCACAGCCGCATCCGCCATGGAGACGACGAAAGTGGGCCTCCGCCATGCCCTCGCGGCCCGGCTGGTTTGAATGGCTGCGGCGGTCGTGACAACGGCAGCGCACCCCCGGCACGCTGGGTGGCCGCCGCGTGGCGGACGCGCTCCTGAAGGCCTGGGGGCAAGGCCACATGAACCAGCAGACGATCGATCGCCACGTCATCGAACAACGCCGCTGCCGCGACGCGGTCGGCGATGCCGGCAGGCACGGGTACGTCTCGCACTCGCGCGTCGAGTTGGTGGTCGTCGTGCTGATTCATACGGTGTTCAGGTCTGGGGCGAAGGATGATGTGAACAGCTCACGGACGGGCCTGTGGCGTGGGCGGCGCTTCGAGCAGATACTCCCGCAGCCGCACGCGAGCCCTGCTGACACGGGAGAGCACCGTGCCCAGGGGAATGCCCTGCACGTCGGCGGCCTCCTGATGGGTGAGGCCGCCGACGACCACCAGCAGCAGCGTCTCGCGGAGTTCCTCGGGCAATCGGTCGAGCGCCCGTTGCATCGCGGAGGACAGTTCGTCGTCAAACGGATTCCGGCCAGCAGGTGCCACCGGGTGCGGAAGTTCGCTAAGGCCCGGCGGAACCCTGGTCCCCGACCGCCGCCAATGATCGGCGGCCCGGCGGCGAAGGATCGCCAGCAGCCAGGCCCGCTCGCTGCGAGCGGAATCGTAGAGATGGCGGCTCGTCCAGGCCGAGCGAAAAGCATCCTGCACGACGTCTTCGGCATCGTGCGGATCACCCAACAGGCGAAAGGCGACACGGTAGAGAGTCTCCACATGGTCGCTCACCCACCGATCAAACCGGTCACCGTCGGCGGGAAATTCGGCCATGAAGCATTCGCCAGAACACCCAGAACTTATTTCCCGGGTGCCCGCCGCACCGCCGCGGCGGAGGCGGCGAGCCAGAAGGGGAGCTGGCCGGCGGGCGGCAGCTTGACCACACGGGCCGATCTGACACCCGGGCAGGCCAGAACGGCCGCTACGGCCTCGGGCGACGGTTCCTGATCGAGATTCAGCACACCAATGGCGTCGCCTCCGGGAGCCGAGCGACCGACGGTCATCTGGGCGATGTTCACCCCCATCCCGCCAAAGGCATTGCCCACGCGACCGATGATGCCTGGCACGTCCTGATGCGTGAACACCAGCAGAACGCCATCCAGATAGGCCTCCAGACGATGCCCTTCCAACTGCACCAGTCGCGGCATGGAATGGCCAAAGAGCGTGCCTGCCGCCCGGTGCACATGGTCACCGGAAACGAGATCCACCGCCACGACCGAACTGAAAGCCCCGGGGTCGGTCCGACTCTGCTCGACCAGTTCGATGCCCCGATCCCGCAGCAGCACCTCTGAATTGACGATATTGACGTCTTCGAGCGCCGACTCGAGCAGCCCCGCTGCGAAGGCCGCGGTCACGAGCCGTGTGTTCCGCGAGGCGATCTCACCTCGATAGGCGATCGAGCAGGATCGCGGTGGCCCCTCCTCGAGTTGGGCCAGCAGCAGCCCAAGCCGCCAGGCCAGATCCAGAAATCCCCGCACGCCTTCCATCGAGGCTGGATCGATGGGGCTGGAGTTGACCGAATGGCGAATGGCACCGGTGGACAGGAAGTCCACGAGCAGCCCGACGCCCTCGACGGCCACCTGTGACTGGGCCTCCTCGGTGCTGGCACCCAGGTGCGGCGTGACGAGCACGCCCGGCATATCAAACAGCGGGCTGTCCGTGCAGGGTTCCTGCTCGAACACATCGAGAGCCACGCCGCCGATCACGCCCCGTTTAAGCCCCTCGACGAGCGCCTTTTCGTCGTAAATACCGCCGCGGGCACAGTTCACCAGCCGCACGCCCGGCTTGAGGATGGCCAGTGCGTCCATGCCGACCAGATGCCGCGTGTCGTCGGTCAGCGGGGTGTGCACGGTCAGGTAATCGACCTCCGGCAGCATGCCACGCACGGTGCCCACCAGTTCGATGCCCATCTCCTTGGCCCGCTCCGCCGACAAAAATGGATCGAAGCCCACCACCCGCATGTCGAACGACAGGGCTCGCTTCGCCACGGCCTGACCGATTCGGCCGAGCCCGACAATTCCGAGCGTCTTGCCCGCCAATTGAGCGCCCATGAACTTGTTGCGGTCCCAGCGGTGTTGACGGAGGCTGGCATCAGCCGCGGCCACATTGCGGGAGAGAGCGAGAATCAACGCGAAGGTGTGCTCCGCGGTGCTGACGGTATTGCCAGCGGGCGTGTTCATAACCACGATGCCCTGCCGCGTGGCAGCATCCTTGTCGATGTTGTCGGTGCCAACGCCCGCCCGCACGATCGCCTTGAGCCGGTGATTGCCGGCGAGCGAATCGGCGGTGATCTTCACGCCGCTGCGGCAAATGGCACCATCGTGGCGGGCCAGAGCCTCCCGCAATGCCGCGCCCGAGAGCCCGGTGACGACTTCATAGGTGACACCCGCTTCGGCCGCCGCATCGAGGAGCGCAAGGCCGTCCGGACTGAGCGTGTCGAGCACGATGATCGAGGGCATGGATTCGGGTTTCTACAAAGGGCAGGGATGACTGTGTCCACCAAGGGCTGGACCGAATCGAGGACTAGTGTAGCGTTTTTCCTGAGCTGTTCGGGAGCCGGGGGTCGGGGAAGCCGAAGCGAGTCAGCGTATCCTCGCTCCGTGTCGGAGGCTTTCACCGCCCCCGGCGGTTTGGGCCATTCGACGAAAGACGACCGCATTTTAGCCGCGCTGATTGCGTTGAAACTCCAGCATATAGTCCCGCAGCGATTCAACACCCGACACCGGCATCGCGTTGTAGATGCTGGCCCGGATCCCCCCGACGGAACGGTGTCCTTTGAGGTCGACGAGACGACGCTCCGTGGCCCCCTTGATGAACGCCTTTTCGAGCGTCTCATCGGGCAGCCGGAATGTCACGTTCATGTCGGAACGACACTCCGGCCGCGCGTGGCCGGCGTAAAAACCACCCGCAGCATCGAGCACATCATAGAGCAGTTTCGCCTTGGCGGCGTTGTGGCGGTTCATTGCCGCCAGACCGCCCACGCTGTCACGGAGCCACTGGCAGACGAGCCCGAGCACGTACACCGCAAACACAGGCGGCGTGTTGGGCCGCGAGCCATTCTTGGCGTAGGTGCGATAGTCGAGCATCGTGGGCAGGTCGTCGCGGGACCGCTCGAGCAGATCCTTGCGGATGATCACCACGGTCACGCCAGCGATTCCTGCGTTCTTCTGTGCGCAGGCATAGATCAAACCGTATTTCTGCACGGCGATCGGACGCGACATGAAGTCGCTGGAGCAATCGCAGACGACCGGGGCCCCACCGCCATCCGGGTCGTGCTTCCACTGCACGCCCTGGATCGTCTCGTTGCTCGTGACGTGCACATACTCGGGGCTGTCGGAGAGGCCGATCTCCTTGGCGTCGGGCAGCCGGTCATACCCCGTGGCACCGCCATCCCAGGCCACGTGAACCTTGCCCTCCCGTCGCGCTTCCTTGGCGCCGGTCTGGCCCCATGTGCCAGTGATGATGTAGTTGGCAGCGGCCTGACGCCCTCGCAGGAGATTCATCGGAACCATCGAAAACTGGAGGCTGGCGCCCCCCTGCATGAGGAGCACCTCGTAGTCGTCGCCTATGGCCAGCAGTTGCCGCAGGCCCTGAAGCGTCTCCTCAAGGATCGAGTCGAAGGCCGGGCTGCGGTGGCTGATCTCGAGCACCGAGATGCCCACGCCCGGGAGCGAGAGCATTTCGTCCCGCGCCCGCTCCAGCACCTCCAGCGGCAAGACCGCTGGGCCAGGCGAAAAGTTGTAGACACGTTCGGTCGCCGACCCGGCACTGCGGTCCGTCACTGGCTCGTTCTCCATCCCGGCCTGCCAGCACCTCTCACTGTCTGCATCCGGCGGTCGGAAGTGGACGAGGGTCGGCGCCTTGGGCCGGAGAGCCGGGTAGCCGAGAGAGCAGGATAAAAGCCACCCGCGGCAGGGTCAACGGGACACGTTTCCCGGCGGTGTGGGGGCGACGTAGCCCGCAGGCGAGAGGGGCACGGCGGAAGTGGGCATTGCCGCCAGCCGGGAGGTGCCTGCCTGGGCCGCCGAGAGTGTTGCCGCTCGCGCCGCCACCGTCGGTTGTCTCGGATCGATGGCGAGAGCCCGGCTGTAATTCGAGAGTGCTTGCGAGGCATCCCCCTCAGACTCCCGAATCTGGCCCAGTGCCACCAGCGCTCGCGGATTGTTGGGGGCGATCGCCAGGCTGTCGATCAGGTGGTTCTCAGCCTCCCGCACATCGCCATGCTCCTGGCACAAACGGGCCATTTCGATCTGTGGATTCGGGTTGCCGGGCTGCCTCTGGGCCCACTGCTGCAGTTGGGCCATCGCCTCGTCGCGTCTGTCTTCTTCGACGAGCAGCACGGCGAGCCCACGCTGGCAGGCTTCATGGTTGGGATTCCGTGCCAGGCAGAGGTGGTAATACTGCTCGGCGGTCTGCAGGTCTCCAGGGCGTCCGAACAGCTTGGCCTGTTGATGGTACGTGGCCCCGAGGTTGTAGAAGCAGTCCGCATTGCCCGGCTGTTTCGCCAAGGCCTGCTGAAAATGATCGACAGCTCCCAGATAGTTGCCCTGCTGATAGAGCTGCACACCGGCCGAATTATCGTTTCTGGCGATACCCCCGCAGCCGCAGGCCGTCAGGTAGACCACGACCAAGAAGGAGCACGCGCCGCCAGAGCAGGGCGGTGTTCGCGGGACAACAGGTCTGGTGATGCGGTGATCAGGCATGGGCTTGTCGCCCTCCGAGCCCGCCGTCCGGCTGGGAAGATCTGGTGGAGTGAGGCGGGAGGGGGCAGAACCGTAGCCTCCGCGATCCTCCGCAACAACCCCAGCCGAGTTGCCATCGCTCGCGATCAGGCGGTGGTCACTCGGACGTAGCCAAGGGAACGGACTACTTCGAGCAGTTCACTGCAGGTCGGAAAGGGCCGGCCGTTGCGCCGCTTGTACTGCTCGACAGCCTGCATGAATTCCAGCTCTTCTGGCTGGTAATCGCGCTCGCAGGTGGTCGGATCGACGTGCCGTCGTCGACCGCTCGTGCGACCCGCGGCAGCCGCAACGGCGGCACGACGGCTGGAGCAGGGGGGCTTCGGGAGGGCGGAGGTGGTCATCATGGGAGTAGGTCTTCCTGAAAGCTATCTGTGGTGGGGTTGGCGGCGATTTGGCGAATGCTTGCTCATTGGGCAAGATCTACCGGAAGTATGCGCCACACAAGCGAGGCAAGATGGCGCGAAAGGGGAAAATATCGCGACCGCACAGCCCGCGTAACCGGTCTCAACGGCACCAGATCGGCCCGATCAGGCCCCAGCCGGAGTCTTCGGCGTCGGCTACCGCTTCCCGAAGAACTTCCTGAGGGCCTCGGCGGCGGCATCTTTCGAGTTCGTGCTCTTCGCGGCCTTCGCCTCCGGAGGAAGCCCGGCGGGCTGGGACCGAGCCGCGATCAAAGCGTCGATTCCAGACGGGGCGGCGGATGCCGACACCGATGAATCACCGGCCGCCGCGACCGGCTCTGCCCCCACAGGCACCGAACTGACCGACGAGGCATCGCCATTCTGGCCCGCACTCTGACTCACAGCGGCTGCGATTTCCGCCGTGCTGATCGTCCTGGTCGTATCGAACATTCCGGCAGGCTCATCGTCGGCCATCAGCCAACGGGAAACCTCGTCCATCGATGCGGCGGCTGCCGGGGCGGCGGCTGCCGGAGCGGCACACGAGACCTTCAGTTCGAGCGGCCCCACGCGAACGATGTCACCATCAGCAACGGTCACCCTGGACGAGATCTTGGCACCATTCACATAGGTGCCATTCCGGCTTTTGAGATCCTCGACGGTCACCGCACCGGCTTCTTCGACCACGGCGCAATGCCGGCGACTGACCTCCTCGCCCAACGGACGGATGTCGCATTCCTCTGCTCGGCCAATCAGGATTTTGCCGTGCTTGAGCGTAATCGAACGCCCCGCGCTCTTCCCAGACGCAACGATCAATTTCGCGACCATGAACCGGCGCTCCGAACTCCGTGGGCGAGAGACCACCACCCCTGGAAGAACTGTGACAGGTCGAGCCGAGACAGATCGAACCTGCGGGGAACCCCAATCGAAAGAAACTTAGAGGAAAGGATACATCCCGCTCCCCCTCGTGCCAACTGGATCCATTCCCATCGCCCAAAGGCATCCGCGCTCCTGCGACGGCGACTCATCGATCGTCGGACCGTCGTTCGCTTTGCTCATCATCGGCGGGCCGTCCACCGATCGTCGCGAAATCGCGAGGACGACGCCTCTATCCCCAGGTCGCCACCCCTCACGACAGGGGTCTCCTCCTCGCGAACGGCGACCCCGAGGCCGTGAGCAATTCGCGCCCCCCAGGCTCGTGAGAGGGCTGTCTCCTCGGGCACCGACTGTCCGCCCACGATGTCACTCACGGCCGGATGCCGCGCCGAACCGGCCACGGCGGTATTGCCGCGGAGCAGCAGGCTGCCATGCTGCAGCACGACGCCGGCGAGCCGCCGCTGCGCACTGCCCATAATCTTGCTGACCGTGCCTGATGCAGGCCCCGCCATCACCAGATCGCCGGTGGCTCGACGGTCAAAACAGAAGAACAGCGACTCATCATGCCGAGAACGAGCATCCGCAGGATGCGGCCAGGCTCGGATCCCATGCTCCGCAAGCGTCTCCACCATGGCGCCATGGAGAGCGTCATAGAAGACCTGCGGCGAAGCCCCCCACGGATGCCTCTTGGGCACGGCGGCCGCATAGGTCAGGTCGCTGCCATGGACGATGGCCCCGCCGCCGCTGGGCCGCCGCACGAGCGGCACGCCACGAATCGCCTCTATCTGCCGGGCTTCGTCGATCTTCTGGAAGCCGCCCAACGAGATGGTCGTTTCCGTCCAGCCATAAAACCGCAGCAACAGGCTGCCGCGGCGTTCGGCCTCGGCAGCCAGCCACTCGTCGGCGGCCATGTTGGTCGGGCCGTCTGCCGCGGCGTCCCACCAGATCGTGAGCGTGTTCAAGGCAAGCCCCTCAGTGGGGCTGGCTGCCGACGAGCGAATCATAGGCAGCCCGATCGAGCAGCCCGTCCATCTCTGCGGGGTTGTCGGCCTTGATCCGTACCACCCAGCCGTCGCCATAGGGATCCTTGCCGAGCGTCTCAAGGTTGCCAGGCAGGGCTGCATTGACCTCGACGATTTCGCCGGAGACGGGCGCGTAGAGATCGCTGACCGCCTTGACACTCTCGATCTCGCCGAACGATTCGCCAGCCTTGACCTTTCTGCCGACCGCGGGCAGTTGCATGAACACCAGATCGGTGAGCGCCTCGACCGCATAGGACGAAACGCCCACGGTCAGCACACCGTCCGCCTCGGGGCGAACCCATTCATGCGTTTTTGCGAATTTCAGATCAGCTGCCATGGAATGCTCCTCAGAAACGATGCCTGTGCACAAAAATAAGGATGTTCTTGTCGACCCCGCCCCGATCGGGGCGGGCCTCGGATCATACCGCATCATGCCCGCCGCTTGTCCCGCTGGTAGAAGGGCAGGGGGGCGACCACGGCCGGTTGCCGGGAATCGCGGATGACGCCCTCGACGGCGGTCCCCGGGCTGGCCACGTCGCGATCCACCATCGCCATCGCGACGGCGGTTCCGAGCGTCGGTGCAAAGCTGCCGCTGGTGACAACGCCGACCTGCCTGTCCCCCTGCATGACGGCGTCTCCCTCGCGGGCACTCCGCTTGGAGTCGAACGTCAGGCCAACCCGCACGCGACCGGCCGGATGGTTTCGCAGTCCGCAATAGTGGCCCGCCCCAGGAAAGCTCCGGCCTTCCAGATTGACCGCCAGATCGAGGCCGATTGCAGACGGGTCGGAGTCTTCCCGCAGTTCGTGGCCATAGAGCGGCATGCCGGCCTCCAGGCGAAGCGTGTCGCGGGCGCCCAGGCCACAGGCACGGAGGCCGAGCGGCGCACCTGCGGCGTGAATGGCCTCCCAGACCGGCGTGGCCGCCGCGGCGTCGACCACCAGTTCCACGCCATCCTCCCCGGTGTAGCCGGTGCGGCTGACGGCGGCGGCATGCCCAGCCACCACCGCCGACGTCGCGCGGTAGTTGCCCAAGCCGGCGATGCGAGCCGCATCGGCAGGCGTGCACAGACTGCCCACGATCTGCATCGCCAGTGGCCCCTGCACGGCGATCATGGCGGTCTCCAAAGTGCGATCCGCAAACGTGACGCCGGCGGCCGGCAGGCGGCTGGTGAGCCAGGCGACGACACGATCCCGATTGCTGGCGTTGCAGACCAGTGCCAGCCGCGTCGTCCCGTCGGCCGCGTCGGTATCACGGGAGACGAGCGCGTCATCGAGGACGACCGGCTGACCGCCCGCGTCGCTCGTGATCAGCGTGTAGCGCACGCGGCCCACCTCGATTCCCGCCACTTTTCGCGTCAGCAGTGACTCCAGCCACTCGACCGCCGCGGTGCCGCTTATCGCCAGCCGCCCCATGTGCGAGACGTCGAAGATGCCGGCGGCACGACGGGTGGCCAGATGCTCCTCGACGATCGACGCATACTGAACGGGCATCCGCCAACCGGCAAAGTCAACCATGCGTCCGCCGTGCGCGACGTGCCAGCCAACCAAAGGTGTTTCGAGAAGCAACTGCGACACGTGAATTCTTTCCGGAAGGGAGCTCACATCAGGACGGCGTATCGCCACGGCGTCGGAGGTCGGATTGTAGGAAAGCCCCGCAAACCTGCCAGTGATGCCGCTTTAGCGGTTGCGCCGCTTCTTGCCGGCGCGTTTGCCCGACTTCCCCGCAGCCGGCGGGCGGGACGACTTCCCCTTTGCCTTCCCATACGACTGTTTGTGTGACTTTTTCTTCCCCGTGTTCGTGCTGGCGATCTTACCAGGCGACTGCGGAGCACGGCCGGCGCGACGGCGGAAGCGGCCCCCGCGTTCGACGAGGCGGAAGTCGAGAGTTCGCCGATCCAGATCGATGCGAAACACCGTGACGCGGACCCGGTCGCCCAGCCGAAAGGAGTTGCCTGCACGGCGGCCGATGAGCGTGTGGCTAACGCGTTCGTAGCGGTAGCTGTCGTCCGGGAGCGATTCGAGCGCGACGAGCCCTTCGGCGGGCAGCTCAAGCCCCTGCACGAACAGACCAAACGACTCGACGCCGGTGACCACCGCGTCCATCTCCTGGCCCGTGCGGGAACTGAGGAAGAGCAGCAGTTTGAGCTTCACGAGTTCCCGCTCGGCCGCCTCTGCCCGACGTTCCAAAAGCGAGCATTCCTCGCCCAGCCGCGGCAGCCCTTCAGCCGCCGCACGGCGGCCGCGGGCCAGCAGGTCGAGCGCCCGGTGGACGGTGAGGTCAGGATAGCGGCGGATGGGCGATGTGTAGTGGCAGTAGCAGTCGCTGGCCAACGCATAGTGGCCGTCCTCCTGCGGCCCATAGACGGCCCGCGAGAGGCTGCGGAGCACGGCATAGTGAACAGCATGCTCCTCGGCACGCCCCCTTGCCATGTCAAGCAACCGCTGCAGTTCGAAGCGGCTTTCGAGCGTGTCCACCTCGAAGCCGAGTTCCGAGACGAACTCCGTCAACTGCCGTAGCTTGCGGGGATCGGGGGCGGGATGGATCCGCCGCAAAAATCCCGAGCCCGCCGCAGCCAGCATTCCGGCCACGGCCTCGTTGGCGGCAAGCATGAACTCCTCGATGATCTGGTGGCTCTCCGTATTTTCCACCACATGCGCGCCGCTCACGCGGCCGTCGCGATCGAGATCGATCTTCACCTCGGGCATCGCGAGCTCAAGCGATCCGCGGGCCATCCGCCGGCTGCGGAGCATCCTTGCCAGATCCCGCATGCGGCCGAGCAACGCCCGCACGGCCGGACTCATCTCCAAGGCAGCAGTCCCCGGGTCGGCCAGAAACAGATCGACCTCTTCATAGGTGAACCGCCGCTGGCTTTTGATCGCCGACCGCTCCTCCTCGGCATGCACCGGAATCCCTTCGGGCGAGAACTCGATCCAGCAGGTCCGCGCATACCGCACCCGATCCGGCTGCAGGCTGGCCAGATTGTTGGAGACGATCTCGGGCAGCATCGGAATCACGCGGTCGGGCAGATAGACGCTCGTGCCACGGGCGCGGGCCTCCTGATCGAGCGGCGATCCCTCCTCGACGAAGTGCGAGACATCGGCGATGTGCACGCCGAGCAGCCAGTGGCCCCGGTCGATCCGCTCCAACGAGATTGCGTCGTCGAAGTCGCGGGCGTCAACCGGATCGATCGTCACGATCACGCGGTCGGTGAGATCCCGCCGTCCGGCGGGCACCTCTTCCCGGAATCGCTCCGCCTGACGGCGGGCCTCGGCGAGCGCCCCCTCGGGAAACGGGCCGGGCAGGGCAAACTCGTGGATCACCGTGAGCGTATCGACCCCGGCCTCGCCGGCGGCCCCGAGCACCTCGACGATCACGCCTTCACCCTCGCGGAGGTGCGACGGGAATCGCACCATCTCCACGACCACCTTGTCGTTCTCGTGAACCCCCTTGGCACCGGGATCGCCGACCGACACCGGCCGGGCAAAATTCGTACCATCAACCCGCACCCAGCCGCGGCCGGCCGCCTCGAAATAGCTGCCCACGAAGCGGGTGGTGCGGCGCGTGACGACCTCCACGATCTCACCCGCCGGCCCGGGCCGGCGGACATCGCGTCCCCGGGCGAGCCGCACGCGGACGGTGTCCCCGGTGGCAGCATCGAGGGCGGAGGCCGCCGAAATGTGAACGTCACCTGAACGGTCGCCGGCGGTTGCCTCCAACGGCCTGACAAATCCGTAGCCCCCGGCCGCACGCCGGAAGATGCCAACCACGTCGTGCCGCTGCGGTTCACGGCCTTCGCCAGGAGACGATTCCGAAGAGGATGCACCGCCCGGTCCGCCGGAAGACTGCCGCGGGTGACCATCGCGAGGTGGGCGGAACCGGCCCATGAGACACCTGCAACGCCTTTCCAAGTCGACGGCGTCAGCCGCGACCCTTAAAGAACTTCCGGCCCAGATTGGCGTGGTATTGCGTCCATCCGCCGTCGAGTGCGGCCTCGTTTTGCATCAACTGCAGTGTGCCCGCCATCCGCGCGTCGAGCTGGTCCAGATGGTGCAGCGCGATCGCTTCAAGCGTCATCGGCAGCTTGGGGGCGCCGAAGGCATATTCCCCGTGGTGGCTGGCGATCATGTGCTTGATCCGTATCGCCGTCTCGGCATCGAACACGCTGCCCGTGCGGTCCTCGACTGCGCGGATCTTCTCGTCCACCAGTTCCAGCCCGAGGAGCACATGGCCGAGCAACTGGCCGGCGTCGGTGTATGAAAAGCCCCGTTCGCTCTCGAGTTCCAGCGTCTTGCCGATGTCGTGCAGGAGCACGCCCACGAGCAGCAGGTCGCGGTTCACCGCGGGATAGCGCGGCGCCACGGTATCGGCCAGATGCAGCAGATTGACAACGTGCTCGAGCAGTCCGCCGCTGTAGGCGTGGTGCTGCTTCACTCCCGCGGGGCTCCGTTTGAACGCGGCCATCAGATCGGCATCCGCCAGCACCTCGTCTGCCAGGCGGCGAATCGGTTCGGAGCGGATCGTCCCGAGCACACCGGTCAGTTCACCCATCAGCCGCTCGATGTCGGCCGTCGAAAGCACGCAGAATTCAGACTCATCGACCGACCGCGGATCGACCCGGCCGATCGCAGTGATGATGATCTGTAAGGCTCCCGAATAGAGCTGCACCGTACCCTCGACACGGACGTAATCCCCTTCGTCGAAGGCTTCGAAATCGTCGTCGGAGGCGTTCCACATGCGGCCGGTGATGGCCCCACTGCGATCGGCCAGTTCCACCTGCAGATAGAGCTGACCGTTGCGATTGGGCCGGAGTTGTTTCCGCGTCGCCAGAAACACCTCTTCAATCTGGGCTCCGCCGGCGAGTTCCGTGATCCGCTTGCGGCCTGAGCCACCACGGCGGGTGGGCCCCCTGGAAGCCAACGATCCACCGTGCGGGTCGGCATCGCGGCCGGGGAATGGAGCAGTGGACATACGCGGGCTCGAGAGGGCCGTGAAGGATGGCAGGAGCCCGGAGTCTAGCAGACGCTGGAAAAACTCCCGCATCGTATGTGGCGATGCCCGCAGCCAGCGCGAAAGACTACAATCCGCGGCCTCTTGGCCCGCCGCCCTCAAGCCTCACACAGCCCCTGGAGCCCGTCATGCCCGACCATGCCATCTCGCCCATCCGCAGTCAGGACTACCCGGAGTGGTATCAGCAGGTCGTCCGCGCGGCCGACCTCGCTGAACAGTCGCCAGTCCGCGGCTGCATGGTGATCAAGCCGCACGGCTACGCCATCTGGGAACGGATGCAGACCATCCTCGACCGCATGTTCAAGGCAACGGGTCATCAGAACGCCTACTTCCCGCTCTTCATTCCGCTCTCCTATCTGGAACAGGAGGCGAAGCATGTCGAGGGCTTCGCGAAGGAGTGTGCCGTCGTCACGCACCACCGGCTCGAACTCGGGCCCGATGGCAAACTGATCCCCACGGGAAAACTCGAGGAACCGCTCGTCGTGCGGCCGACGAGCGAGACGATCATCGGCGCGATGTACGCGAAGTGGGTGCAGTCGTGGCGGGACCTGCCTGTGCTGATCAACCAGTGGGCCAACGTCGTGCGGTGGGAGATGCGGCCCCGGTTGTTCCTGCGGACGGCGGAGTTTCTCTGGCAGGAGGGACACACCGCCCACGCCACCCGCGACGAGGCGGTTGAGGAGACCCTGCGGATGCTCGACGTTTACGCCACCTTCGCAGAACGTGACCTGGCGATGCCGGTGCTCAAGGGTCCCAAACCCTCGGGCGAGCGGTTCCCGGGCGCCGTGGATACCTTTTCGATCGAGGCGATGATGCAAGACGGCAAGGCGCTTCAGGCCGGCACGTCGCACTTCCTCGGCCAGAACTTCGCACAGGCGCAGGGCATCAAGTTTTCCAACTCGAGCGGCGTGGAGGAGTTCTGCTGGACGACGTCGTGGGGCGTGTCCACGCGGCTGATCGGTGCCGTGATCATGACGCACTCCGACGACGACGGCCTCTGTCTGCCGCCGCGGATCGCGCCGACGCAGGTGATGCTCCTGCCAATCCACCGCACCGATGAGGAGCGGACAGCCGTGTTGGCTTGCTGCCGGCAACTGGAGGCGGAACTCTCCAACGCGCGGTTCGGCGACGAGCCCATTCGCGTGCGGATCGATGCCCGCGACATGCGGGGCGGCGACAAAGTCTGGCAGCACGTGAAGCAGGGTGTGCCGCTCCGCGTGGAGATCGGCCCCCGCGACCTGGCGGCCGGTGCCGTGAGCGTATCGCGTCGCGACCGCGGTCCCCGCGAGCGGGCGGCCATGCCGCTGGGCCAGTTCGTAGCTGAGGCGGCGGGACTGCTCGACGACATCCAGCGTGGCATGTTCGACCGGGCGAAGGCCTTTCGCGACCAGCACTCGGTGCGGCTGGGCAGCACGGCTGAGGTGGTGGAGTTTTTCGAGCGGCCGGCGGAGAAGGGGAGCCCTGTGCAGGGCGGCTTTGCCCACGTGCACGTGGCCGACGACCCGGCGGTGACGGCGATGTTCGATCCCCTGAAGGTGACGGTGCGTTGCATTCCGCTGGAAGGCAACGACGATCCCGGCACCTGCATCGTTACGGGCCGGCCTGTGACGGGGCGGAGCGTCTTGGCACGGTCTTACTGAATACACGCGAAACATGGCCATCCAGGCCATTTTCGCTTGGCCGGCCTCCGCCGGCTGGCGTTGAGGCCGCCGTCCAGGCGGCCAGCGTACGGGAAACATCTACCATCGTGTCGCCCCGACAGGCGAATGCCTGTCCTCAATCAGCGCTTGGCAAACGCAGTTTGCTGGTGCTGCCCTTCGCATCCATGCGAAGCAGTCATCAGGCAAGGCACGGCCATCCTGCCCCCATGACAGGCGAATGCCTGTCCTCAATCAGCCGCTTGGCCGGCCTCCGCCGGCTGGCGTTGAGGCCGCCGTCCAGGCGGCCAGCGTACGGGAAACATCTACCATCGTGTCGCCCCGACAGGCGAA
>CAMCQY010000001.1 GCA_945877135.1 Candidatus Kuenenia stuttgartensis | reverse complement strand
GGCGGCTTCCAGCCCAGATTTGGAACGGACACATTCATGAACGTCCTCGTTACCGGCGGTGCCGGATTCATTGGGAGCCACATCGTCGATGGGCTCGTAGCGGCCGGACATCGCGTCGAGGTGCTCGATGACCTCTCCACCGGCTCGCGGGAAAACCTGCCAGCTGGCGTGCCGCTGCATGTCGCCGACATCGTCGACCCGGCGGCCGTGGCCCGCGTGTTCGATGCGGCCCGGCCCGATGCGGTCTGCCATCAGGCCGCGCAGATGTCGGTCAGCCGATCGGTGCGCGATCCGCTCTTTGACGCTCAGGTCAACTGCATCGGCCTGATCAACGTGCTCGAGGCTGCGGCCAGGCATCACTGCCGGCGGGTTGTCTTCGCCTCCAGCGGCGGCGTCCTCTACGGAGAGGTGACGACGCCGGCACCCGAATCGACGCCTGCCAATCCGGTCAGCCCCTATGGCATCACCAAGTGGGTGGGGGAACGGTATCTGAAGTTCTTTGCCGAAGAGCACCAGATGGCGACGGTCGCCCTCCGCTATTCCAATGTCTACGGTCCGCGGCAGAACCCTCACGGCGAGGCGGGCGTGGTGGCGATCTTCTGCAAGAAGCTCTTGGCGGGCGAACCGGCCCGCGTCAACGGCGACGGCCACTACATCCGCGACTATGTCTTCGGCCCCGACGTGGCCCGGGCCAACGTGCTGGCGCTGACGGCCGACCTGCCCAGCGTGGTGCCGAGCACGCTCACGAGCCTCAACATCGGCACCGGCCTGGGAGCCGACGTCAATGAACTCGAGGCGATGATTCGCGCCGCTGTCGGCGACGCCCTCACCCGTCGTGGTCGGCGGGCGACGCTGCCGCCACCGGAGCACGGGCCGGCCCGGCCGGGTGACCTTCGGTCAAACCTCGTCGATGCGACCTGTGCCGGCGACCTGCTCGGCTGGAAGCCGACGGTGGGGCTCGCCGATGGGCTGGCCCTGACGGCGGAGTGGTTCGCAGCCCAGAATGCCTAATCGGCATGCACGGCAACCGCTCAGGCAGTCGGTCGTTTTTCAGTGGTCCGTCAGGCCGTCCAACGCGCCGGTCGCCATCCGCTGCCGGAGTGACGGCGACTCCACGTAGGGCGGAAAGCGATGGCTCTTGCCAACGATCGGCGCCGCATCGACCTGAACGAACTCAATTCCTGGCGGTATCCAACGAGAAGGCATGTGCTCGTGCCCGAGGGCTTCGGTTCCAAGATCGGGATCGATGAATTCGAAGAATCGCAGTGCCTGGTCCCGCGTGTTGTTCAAGAGCGTCAGCCGATCGATGCAGCGGAGCACTTTCCGGTATGCGCCGCACGGCGCCAGAGCGTCTTGTTGCACCGCCGACGCCACGAGCACGAGGTGCAGTCTCGCAGGGCGGTCGAGCCACGGCTGGAGGTTTGAGCGGCCCGACTGCTCGGCGGAGACGACGTTGTCGAGAGCCTCCAGGGCGATCAGGCCGCCGTAGCTGTAGGCCACGATTGCCACGGGCCGATCAGGCTCCACCTGACCGAGCAGCCACGCCAGATAGTGCCCTTCCGTCATCGATCGTTCGTACTTGGCACGACTGTCCCGCAGCAGGTGTCCCTCACGGGAACTCGGCCACGAGAAGATCACGGTTCGGGCGGCGGGAGCGTTGGGTTGGCAGGCCGCCAGCCGGCGGGCCACGAGCAGCCCCTGCGACTTTGCGTCAGCGGACTCGTAGCGGTTGCCGTGGATAAAGACCACAAGCGGTCGTTGCGGTTCGTCAAGCAGGCTCGGCAGGTCAGAGGGCATCCAGCGACTACACGCCGCATCGCGAACCAGTCGCTCCACGCCAAACGTCACGTTCGCCGGCAGGCGGCTGATGTCGGGAAGACGTCGCGAGCTGACGACCCAGACGTCGTCGCCACCGCCCGCCGGGCTGTCGGTCGCAACGGTGACGTCAGCTGATGGAGACGCTTCGACCCCCATGCCGCAGCAGCACACGCAAGCGACCGCCGTAAGGGCCAGATCCAGATATGGTTTGAATGCAGCGAAAAGACGCAAGACAGACACCGAATGCATGGAAGACCAGCCGAGCCGCGACGCGGCCTATTCATCGACTGCTCTCAACAATAGCACGTATTTTCCGGCGGCGACCGCTGCCGCATCGCACGGCCGACGGGCAGGGCCATCCAGCGCATTCGCTACGGTCGCATGCCATCGGCAGGGTCGCGGAAAGGGCTGCGGCCGGCCGGGAAATTTTTTTCGAGAACGTGGGTCGCCGATCCGACCGTGCACCGGATCGTGAGCTAGGGTTTGGCAGGCGTCGTCGCGGACGACGCATCGTGTCCGACCGCGGGGCTTCCTCGGCCCGGCGGTGGTGGAGATCCCAATCATGTGCCGTACCCTGTGCCTCGTGATCGCCCTGGGCAGCCTCGCAGCCGCTCCGGGCTGCAGCAGTTGTTTTGGCGGCGCGAACAGCTGCCGCCGTCCGTCGTTCATGGAGTTCCGCTCGCCTTGTGCGGGAGGTGCCGCGCCCTGTGCGGCCCCGCAAGCCCAGCCCTGCCAGCCCGCCTGTGGGGCGCCGATGCAAGAGCCGGCATGTGGGCCCGCCTGCGGCTCGTGCGGTGAAGGCGGGGGGATGATGTCGTCGCCGTCGGCGCCGATCATGGTCGAGCCGGGGACGTTTAGCTGATCGATGACGGGGCGGTTCGGCCGCCCCTCCGGTGATGCGCCGCTCTTGCCGGCCAAGCGTCGGGCAAGCAGCACGCAGTGTGCCTGCTCCCGATTCGAGCGGCTCGTCACCGGTGGGGCGGTCGGCTCGGCACTCGAGGTGCCCGCCCCGTGCAGTCCCGCGACTGCCTTGCTTGCGGTGCGAGCTTGGGTGGGACCGGAAAAACGCTTCTGCCCCCGGTATACTCCCGGCTCACGTCCCCCTTCACGGAGCCGCCATGTTTGAGTCGCTGACCGCCTCGCTCTCCTCCGCCTTGAACACCCTGCGGGGCCGCGGCAAGCTCACCGAAGCGAACATGCGCGAGGGGCTCTCGGGGGTCCGCACGGCACTTCTGGAAGCGGACGTCGCCTATGACGTCGTCGAGACATTTCTGTCGCGGGTGGTTGACGATGCGGTTGGGGCCAAGGTGCTCGACTCACTCGATCCGGCCCAGCAACTCGTCGGCATCGTGCACCAGGAACTGGTCAATCTGATGGGACCGGTGGACCACTCGCTCCACCTTCAGCCGGGCAAGACCACTATCCTGATGCTCTGCGGTCTACAGGGCTCGGGCAAGACGACCTCCTGCGGAAAGCTGGCGAAGCGGATCAAGGAGCAGGGACGGGGCGTGATGCTCGTGGCTGCCGACCTCCAGCGTCCGGCGGCCATCGAGCAGTTGGCGGTGCTGGGCCGGCAGATCGGCGTGCCGGTGCACGTGCCGGACGGGGTCACCGATCCGGTGGCTGTCTGCCGCGCTGGCGTGGCTCGTGCGGAGAAAGAGGGCATCTCCGTCGTCATCCTCGACACGGCCGGCCGCCTCTCGATCGACGAGGCCCTCATGCAGGAGCTCACGAAGATCGACCGCACCGTGGGCCCCGACCAGGTCTACCTCGTGGTCGATGCCATGACCGGGCAGGATGCCGTGAAGAGCGCCAAAGCCTTCAACGAAGCACTCGAACTCGACGGCGTCATCATGACGAAACTCGACGGCGACGCCCGCGGCGGCGCCGCCTTGTCGGTGAAGACCGTGACAGGGGTGCCGATCAAGTTTGTCGGCACCGGCGAGCAGATCGACGCCCTCGAGGATTTCCACGCCGAGCGGATGGCCGGGCGGATTCTCGGCATGGGTGACGTCGTCACGCTCGTCGAAGAAGCGCAGCGGAAGTTTGACCAAGACGAGATGAAGCGGCAGGAGGAACGGCTCCGCTCGGGCGAGTTCACGCTCGACGACTTCAAGAAGGTGCTGATGCAGACCCGCCGCCTGGGCCCGCTGGGCAAGGTGCTCGGCATGATACCGGGCATGGGCGGCATGCAGGAGATGCTCGCAGGCACCGATCTCGACAAGGACGTCAACCGTCTCTTCGGCATCATTGATGCGATGACGCCTGCCGAGCGGCGGAACCCATCGCGTGTGGTCGATCAGTCACGCCGCCGCCGTATCGCCGCTGGGGCGGGCGTCGATCCGCGGGAGGTGAGTGACCTAGTCAAGCAGTTTGATGGCATGAGCGCGATGATGAAGGGCATGGCGGGGCTGGGCATGCGAGACCGCCTCCGTGAAGTGCAGCGGCTGCAGACGCAGATGACCAATCCTGCCGGGCGGCTCGGCAGGCCGAAGGGTGACACGGGCAAGCGGCTCACCGCCGATGAACGCCGCAAGCAGAAGAAGCAGCGAGAGAAGGACGCCCGTCGCAAGAAGCGCGGGTAGGGCTCGTTCGACAAAAAGCCCCCGGCGGAAGCCGGAGAACTCCGGGTGGAACCACCGTCCACCAGTCGATGACAGCCGGCCAAACCGCAAAAACACCGGAAAAACCGGGGTCTGCAAGGTGGGCTTGGGTTCCGGCGCCGGTCGGGTACTCTAAGGGGCTCGATCAATCATTTCCGAGGAGACTCTGACCGTGGCTGTGGCGATTCGAATGAAGCGGATGGGCCGGAAGAACCGTGCCTTCTACAGAATCTGTGCGACCGACCGGCGGAGCCCGCGAGACGGCCGCGTCATCGAGGTGCTCGGCACCTACGATACGTCCGTTCCTGACACCGATGCCCGCTGCCTGCTCGACAACGACCGAGTGGCCTACTGGCTGAGCGTTGGCGCCCAGCCGAGCGATGCCGTCCGCGTGCTCGTGAAGAAGTACGGCAAGAATGGAACCCGGCTCAAGGAGATGGAGCAGGCCCGCGCCAAGCTCTCCATGCCCAGGATTGTGCCGGCAGCAGGTGAACCGGTGTTCGTGCCCGAGCCGAAGGCTGTGCCGGGTGCGGCCGCTCCGGTTGCAGAGGCCGCGGCACCTGCCGAACCTGCCCCCGAATCGATTGCAGATGTCCCGGTGGCCGAAGCGTCCAGCCCCGCTGTCGAAGCTGGTGGGGAAACGCAGCCGGAGCAAGCCTGACCAAGCCTGCCCACGCCATCCGCTTTTCTCTCCCCTGCCGTTCCAGTGGCATCTGCCATTCCCATGCGCATCGACATCCTTACCCTGTTTCCCGAGATGTTCACGGGCTTTCTCGACGGAAGCCTGCTCGGTGAGGCGCGTCGTGCGCGGCTGATCGATGTCTGCCTGACGAACATCCGCGACTTCTCCGAGGGTGTGCATCGGCAAGTGGATGACAGGCCCTACGGCGGTGGTCCTGGCATGCTCCTCATGCCGGGTCCGGTCGTGTCGTGCGTCGAGGCGGTGCAGCAGCAGGCCGATGCGCCTGGCCATTTGGTGATGCTGACCCCCGGCGGAAGACGGCTCGATCAGGCTGGTGTCGAGGAACTCGCCCGCAAGCAGCGGATCGTGCTCGTGTGTGGCCGCTACGAGGGCTTCGACGACCGTGTCCGCGAAACCCTCCAGCCCGATGAGATCTCCATCGGCGACTACGTACTCTCCGGCGGTGAGGTGGCGGCGATGGTGATCGTCGACGCGGTTGCCCGCCTGCTTCCTGGCGTATTGGGTGACGAGGAGAGTGCCAGGCAAGATTCCTTCTCCGGCGCCGATCGCCTGGTGGAGGGCCCTCAATACACCAGGCCGCGTGAGTTTCGCGGCCTGCGCGTGCCCGACGTGCTGTTGTCGGGCGACCATGGCCGGATCGCAAACTGGCGGCACGAACAGGCCGTCGATGCGACCCGTCGCCGTGTCCCAGCCAATCTTTTCCCCAATCTTTCCCTCAATCCTTCCCCCGAGCGTTCCTAAAGGAGCCGTCGTGAGCCACAAAATCCTCGCCAAAGTCGAAGCCTCCAGCCTCAAGTCGGAGGTGCCTCAGTTCGCCATCGGCGATACCGTTGACGTGCACACCCGCATCCTCGAAGGCGAGAAGGAACGCGTCCAGATTTTCAATGGCGTGGTCATCGCCAAGAGCGGCTCCGGGAGCCGGGAGACCTTCACCGTCCGTCGGATCGTGGCGGGCGAGGGCGTCGAGCGAAAGTTTCCCATCCACTCACCCAAGATCGCCAAGGTCGAGGTGAAACGGTCGGGCGTGTCGCGGCGGGCCAAGCTGTATTACCTCCGTGATCGTGTCGGCAAGTCGGTCCGTCTCCGCGAGAAGCGTGACGACGTGGCCGCCGCCGAGGCGACGGCGAAGAAGGCCGCCAGCAAGAAGGCCGCGGCCAAGGCCTGACGAGTTCTGCCCTTCTCCGTTTCCCGGCGGTAGCCATGAAACCGCGTGATCCAAGGCAGGCGGTCGGGCTCCGTGGCGAGGCCGAGGCGGAGCAGTTCCTCCGCGGTTTGGGCTATCGGATCGTCGGCCGGCGGGAGCGGGTGCTCCGCGGAGACATCGACCTTGTCGCTCTCGACGGCCGCACGGTTGTATTCGTCGAGGTGCGGTCGCGGACCGACACCACCCACGGGCATCCGGCGGAGACCGTCGGCTTTCAGAAGCAGCGGCGGATTGCCGAACTGGCTACCGCCTACATCCGCCGGCACCGGCTGGAGGACTGCCAGGTGCGGATCGACGTGGTGACGGTCACGTTCGGCGCCGCGGGTTTCCGCCCGGTCGTCGAGCATTTTCAAAATGCCTTCGACAGCCCCTTGTAGAGGCTTTCTATCAAAGCCCGCTCTCTATCCAAGCCCGCAGCGCAAGCAAGGGAATACGGCTGGCCTTGTGGACTGGAACGCGGATTCCTCTCGCTTGCGCTTCGGGCTTGCATGGGTATGGGGTGGCCTTCAAGCCCGCTCTCTATCCAAGCCCGCAGCGCAAGCAAGGGAATACGGCTGGCCTGCATAGCCCGTCCCCATTTCCCTCCCGTATTACGACAGATACCGCCGGCGGTTGACGGCGGCCTGCCAGCGGCCGGTCTTTGTGATGTCGAGGACCTGGGCCTGGGTGAAGTGTTCGCCGTATTCGAGCACCGCGCGGCGGACCACTTCCTTGACGTCCGCCCCGGTGGCCCCTTCCAGCGACTGCGCCACCGCGTCGTAGTCGATCGCCAGCCCGAGCGGCCCGAGATGACGCTCGAGGATGCGGGCCCGCGAGGCCTCGTCGGGCATCGGAAGGGTGACGACCATGTCGAACCGCGACGACCGTTGGGCGGCGGGGTCGAGGGCCTTGGGGTCGTTCGTGGTGGCGATCGTGAGGATCGCCTCCCGTTCGAGCACGCCATCGAGCGTGGCCAGGAAGTCGGCCAGGGCGCCGTTGTCGCCATTGGAATCGCGGTGGCCCAGCACCAGATCGATGTCGTCGAGCACGACGAGCGTGGGACCGAACGTCTCCGACGAGGCGTAGAGTTCGGCGATCATGTGCCGCATGGCGTTGGCATCGGCGAGGATCGTCGTGTAGCGGTCGCCCAGTTCACTGGCGATCACGCGGACGAGGTGCGTTTTGCCGACGCCGGGCGGCCCGGCCACGAGCATGCCGCGGTTGGTGCCCAGTCCCAGACGCCGCATGATCTCCCGGCGGCTCGTGGCCGCGGCGAGAAACACGTCCACCTCCGCCCAGACCTCTTCCGGCAGGATCAGGCTGTCACGCGGATTGGCGAGCGCCGGCGTGATGCCGAGCTTCAGGCAGCCCTCGACGACCGTGGCCTCGAGCACCCGCCCCCGGAGCGGATTCTCCGCGGTCTTGAGTCGATCGCAGAAACGCTCGAGCACCAGCTCCGCGGCCGGCTTGCCGGCGGAACTCGAGAGGATGGCAAATTCACGACTCCAATGCCGGTCGTCCACGAGCACGCAGAGAGGCTCGGAGTCGAGCGTGCCAGCGGGGAAGAAGGTGATGAGACGTCCCGGCACCGAGACTTTGTCATCGGTCCCAAGGTCGAGCTGCGACCAGGTGGGCGGCAGGCCGTCGCCGGGAGAACCGATGATGACGCCGCCCGAGTGGCGTTCCATTTCGATCCGCAGCAGGTTACCCAAGATCGCCAGCGAGGTGCTGGAACCGGAATACTTGGTGCTCGCGAGAAGCGTGGCATCGACGCCCAGATGAAGAATCGCAAACGAGGTCGGCGACAGGGCCGACGCCGGCTGCTGTCCCAGGATTTCTCCGAGCACGCCGATCGTTGCCCGTGTCTCGGCACTGGCGTTGGCAAGGATGGCGTCGAGCGTGCGGCCGTCGGCGGCGGTGCGAGGGGACTCGTGTATCATCGGGAGTGCCTTTGTGGTGTGGCCGGCTGAATCGAGGAAGCAGGCGGTTGCAGAGGTGTTCGGGATCTGCGTGATCGTGGGGAGCCTGCCGACGATGCCTTGGTTGTACCTGATGATTGCGATCGTGGCCGAAGTGCTTGGCACGAGCTTTTTGCGGGCTTCGCAGGGGTTCACCAAGCCCCTGCCCAGCGTCATGGTGGTGCTCGGCTACGGACTGGCGTTCTTCTTTCTGTCGCTGACGCTCAAGGACATTCCGGTGGGGATCGCCTACGCGGTTTGGAGCGGCGCGGGGGTGACGCTGATCGCTGCAATCGGCTGGCTCTTTCTGGGGCAGAAGCTTGACGCCGCGGCGATCTTCGGCATGTCGCTGATCGTCGCCGGCGTCGTCGTGCTCAACCTGTTTTCGAAGGCTGGCGGTCACTGAGCCCGAACTCTGAAGCGGCCGGGGCTGTCCATGCCCCGTCGCCGGACGTTCGCTCCGGGCATCATGCCCTTCGCTCACTCGATGCTGACTGCGCTCCGGCATCCTGCCTGCGCTGGTCAGCAACGCCGGCTCTCGGGGTATGGGCAGCCCCTCACGAAATGCGCGTTCAGAGTCCAAGCGGCCCGCCCAGCAGCTTGACGCTCGCACATGCGAGCACGGCCGCCATCAGCAGCCGCAGGATTCGCGCCGACAGGCGGAACGCGCCGACGTGCGAGCCGATCACGCCGCCGACCGCCGCGGCCGCGATCACGGGCAGGCTGCCGGCCGGAAACGGGCGACCGGCGAGCAGGCCGCCACCCAGGCCGGCGAGCGAATTGACGAGAATGAAGGGCGCTGTCACGGCGGCGATGGTCTTCACCGGTGCTGCACCGACCGCCAGCAGCGCCGGCGTCAGAAACACGCCACCACCCACCCCCGTGAGCCCCGACAAGAATCCAACGCCGCCGCCGAGTGCTCGCAGCACCGCGGGAGCGAGCCAGGGCCTCTCAGGCAAGGTCGGCGAAATCGTATCGTGGTCGGCAGCCACCCTGCGGGCATCGAGCAGCATTCGCACCGCCGACACGAGCAGTACGCCGCCGAGCACCGCCTCGAACGCGACGGTGGGTAGCGTGATCGTGCCGCCGACAAACGCACACGGCACGCTCGCCAGGGCCAGCGGCCAGAAGAGCCGGCCGCGAAAGTGCCCGGCGCGGAGAAATTGGACGCTCGCGATCGTCGCCACGATCACGTTGAGCGATAGTGCCGTCGGCCGAATCACGGCGGCTGGCATGCCGAGGAGTGTCATCACTGCGATGTAGCCCGTCGCCCCGGCATGGCCCACCGAGGCATAGAGCAGGGCGACGAGGCCGATCGCCAATGGCAGGATCACGTGCATGCGGCGGACGTGCTCAGACGGATGTCACGGCGTGCTTCTTGAGCAGTTCGAAGGGCACGACCTCGAGCGACTTCTCATGCGTCGCCTCAAGCACCACCGGCGGCGCACGCCCCTCCCGCGCCGCCTCCAACCAGCGGGAAGCGCAGAGGCACCAGCGATCCCCCTCGACGAGTCCGGGAAAGCCCCACTCTGGTCGCGGCGTGACCAGGTCGTTGCCCGCGGCGACGGTGAACTTCAGGAAGTCCTTGGTCATCATGGCACAGACCGTGTGTTGGCCGACGTCGTCCGGCCCGGTGCGGCAGCAGCCGTCCCGAAAGAACCCGGTGAGCGGTTCGCGGGAACAGGGGGCCAGCGGCAGCCCGAGCACGTTGCGGTCGGGTTTCTTGCCGGGGTGGGCATCGGCAGGACGGTCGAAGGCGATCATGCGGCTGGTTCCGGCGTGCTGGGCAAGGGAGCGGGGTCCTGAAGTGGCACAGCCAGTATGATGCCTTCTTTCACTCCGCCCCGCCATCCACGCTGCCATGCTCAGCCTGCAATCCGCCTCCGACGCCCGCTGGCTCGCCCAGGTCGATGCCCACATCGACGACATCCTCATCGACCACGCGCACTGCGAAAAGAAGGCGGCAGGCGTGGCGATGAACCTGCTTTTTTCCTATGTCGATCATGTCCCGCTGGCCCGTGCGATGACGGAGATCGTCAACGAGGAGCTGGCGCATTTTCAGCTCGTTCTCGATCTGCTCGAACGACGGGGCATCCCCTTCCGAAAACTGTCGCCGTCGAGCTACGGCCAACGGCTCCACGCAATCGTCCGCAAGGAGGAGCCGGCCAGAGCGGTCGACCGGCTCCTCGTGGCCGGGCTGATCGAGGCCCGCAGTTGCGAGCGGTTTGCGCTCCTACGCGACCATGTGGCCGACGCGGAGCTGCGGGAGTTCTATGGCAGCTTGTTTGAATCGGAGGCCCGGCACCACGCCACGTATGTCCGCCTGGCCTGTGACGTGGCCCCGGAGGAAACCGTCCGCGAACGGCTTCATTGGCTCGCGGCCGAGGAAGCCGCGATCATTGCCCAGGGCGATCCGGTCGCCCGCATGCACAGCTGAGCCGAAACAGTGACATTCTCGAGGAGTATGTGACGCAGCCCACATTTCCCTTGCTTGCGCTGCGGACTTGGATGAAGAGGGGGCCATGGAGGCCCGTCTGGTTTCCATGCAAGCCCTGTCCACTGTTCGGTCCGTCCACTCGCAGCACACAACCCATGAGCACATCCACGACGTCCCGGCATTCGGTCGCCCAGACCGCCCGTCCGCTGCCGATCAATGAATTGATCGCAGTCGGGGCGCTGCTGTCTCTGGCTGCCTGGGCCCTCATTACCTGGTCGGGCCGAGGCGGAGAGCCGCTGCCGCTCGGGCCGCTCGATCCTGCCCGTTGGTTTCCCGGCCGCGGGCTCACGCTGGCCGAACTGCCGCTGGTGGTGATGCTCGTGGCGGGGGGTGTGCCATTGGTCTGGGATCTGCTGCAGAAGCTCTGTGCCGGCACGTTTGGATCCGACCTGTTGGCCGGCCTGTCGATTATCACGAGCATTCTCCTGGGTGA
This sequence comes from Candidatus Kuenenia stuttgartensis, assembly GCA_945877135.1. Classification (GTDB taxonomy): domain Bacteria; phylum Planctomycetota; class Planctomycetia; order Pirellulales; family UBA1268; genus CAMCQY01. Next base: position 84,913 of record CAMCQY010000001.1, on the reverse strand, counting down.
ATACCTCGCCGGCGTGCTCGTCGTGCTGATGCTCTCGGGGGGTGAGGCGCTCGAATCGCGTGCCATCAGCCGGGCCGGCGACGTGCTCAACGCCCTGGCCCGGCGGATGCCGACGCTCGCCCATCGCAAGACCGCCGCCGGACTGACCGATATCGTTCTCTCCGAGGTGGCCGTGGGCGACCTGATCGTCGTGTTGCCACACGAGATCTGCCCGGTGGACGGCACGGTGGTGTCGGGCCGTGGGTTGATGGACGAGAGCTACCTCACCGGCGAGCCCTACCGGATGGCGAAGGCCCCTGGGTCGGCCGTGCTCTCCGGCGCGATCAACGGGCAGGCCGCGCTCGATATTCGCACCGACCGCGTCGCCGGCGACAGCCGCTACGCCAAGATCATGGACGTGCTCCGCTCGAGTGAGGAGAAGCGGCCGCAGCTGCGGCGGATGGCAGACAAGCTCGGCGCCCTCTACACGCCGGTGGCCGTGGTGATCGCGGCGGCGGCCTGGTGGTTCAGCGGCAGTGCCACGCGGTTTCTTGCCGTGCTTGTCGTTGCCACCCCCTGCCCGCTCCTGATTGCGATCCCCGTGGCGATCATTGGCGCCGTGTCGCTGGCCGCCAAGCATGGCATCGTGATCCGCGATCCCGCCATCCTCGAACGGCTCGACACCTGCCGAATCGCGATCTTCGACAAGACGGGCACGCTCACCTACGGCGAGCCCAGCCTCACCGATGTCGTGCTCCTCGGCGGGCTGTCACGGGCGGATGTGCTGTCGCTGGCCGCCAGCCTCGAAACCTATTCGAAACACCCGCTCTCCACCGCCGTGGTGCAGGCCGCCGAGAAGGAATCGCTCCGTGTGCTCGAGGTCGAGGCCCTGGCCGAGAAGCCCGGCCAGGGGCTCGTCGGCCGCGTGAAACAATTGAACGGCGCGACCACCGTCCACGAGGTGGCGATCACCAGCCGTCAGAAACTCCCCAACGTCGATGCCGCCGGCATTGCGACACTGCCGCCCGTGGCCGGCGGCCTCGAATGCGTGGTGGTGGTGGATGGCCAGACCGAGGCCCTGCTTCGTTTCCGCGACTCGCCGCGGGCCGACGGCCGGCCATTTGTCAGCCATTTGAAACCAGCCCACGGGCTCTCCCGCGTGATGCTCGTCTCCGGTGACCGCGAGAGCGAGGTCCGCTGGCTGGCCGATCTGGTCGGCATCACCGAGGTGCATGCCGGCATCCAGCCGGAGGGTAAGCTGAAGATCGTGGAGGAGGCGACGGCTGAGGCGCCAACCCTGTTTGTCGGCGATGGCATCAATGACGCGCCGGCGCTTGCGGCGGCGACCGTTGGCATCGCGATGGGGGCAGCCAGCGACGTGACGAGCGAAGCGGCCGGTGCCGTCGTCATGGACACGGCCCTCGAACGCATCGACGAACTGCTTCACATCGGCCGCCGGCTGCGGTCGATCGCGCTGCAGAGCGCCGTTGGGGGCATGGCGGCCAGCGTGATCGGTATGGGCTTCGCGGCGGCAGGCTTCCTGTCGCCCGCAATGGGGGCGCTGCTCCAGGAGGCGATCGACGTGGTGGCGGTGCTCAACGCCCTTCGCGTCTCATGGACTCCCGGCCCGCTTACCGACTACCGCGAACGCGGCTGACGCTGGACGGCAGCTGTTGCCATCTTCGTGGCCAGCCCTCCTCCCGCCCAGACCGCGGCTCCCGCGAGCGCCCCGGCGATCACGCCGCCCGGCCCCGCGGGAAGACCAGCGAGGCCGCATGCCGCGGCGGAGGTGGCGAGCCCGGCGGCCTCCCCGGCCCGGCGGCTGTCGGCGGCAGACCGTCCGGCGTGGTGGGCCGTCCACTCAGCGGCCAGCGCCGCAGCCTCGCCGGCGATGGCCGCCGGCACGAGCGTCCGCAGTCCGAGCCGCACCGTGGTGCCGAGTGCTGTTCGCACCGCGATGCGTTCGACGGCACCGACCGCAGAGGCCGAAACGACCCGCCGTGCAGACACCGCCGCCAGCACCCGCACCGCCGCACCGCCGATCCTCGCCATCACGATGTCGACCTGCCGACTCGCTCGCTCACCCGTCGCACACCAGGTCGCGAAGTGCTCGCAGTTGTCAACCACCGGACAGTAGCCCTCTCTGCCGACATGGTCGAGCGCCCGCGCGACGACGTCGTCCGGCGGATACGCGGCCGGCGGTTCCGTCGTCAGAAGCACCGTGCCGCCGCCGGCAAAATCCGCCAGGCTCGTCCGCTCCACACGGCCGCCCGCCAGCGGGCTGCGAAAGTCGTCGGGCCGCGCATGCACGACCGTACCGTCACCGACGTCGATGCCGTGGTGCATGTACGCCACGGTCGAGCCGGCCAGCCGTCGTTCCACCCGCAGTCGATCCCCACGCGCCATCCGTCAGTGCTCCGTACCGTGCTTCATCCCGGGGGGCCGTCGCAAGACGCCCGTTGACTGCCTGTCCGCGGCCGTCATCCGCCTGAGAGTCTACGCACCGCCATCGGCCCTGGTTCACCTGCGCTGGTTCGCCTGCTCAACCGCACATGCCATGGGGGCCACACCGAAACCTCACAGTATGAGATTTGTGTGCGATTTTCGCTGCCGCTTGTGTCGGTATCAGGACCCCCGTAGTTTTAGGGGCGACGCTAGGATCGGCCCTTGAACCACGCAGAAGGCGGTTTCCCCATGGAAATCATGGAAGTTTTCAACACGCTCGGCACCGGGCAACTCTTTCTGCTGCTGATTGCCCTGACGATCGCCTTCGGATTCGAGGTCATCAACGGCTTCCACGACACGGCCAATGCCGTGGCCACGGTGATCTACACCAAATCGATGAAGCCGACCCCCGCCGTCATCTGGTCGGGGCTCTGGAACTTCATCGGCGTCCATGCCGGCGGCATCGGCGTCGCCTTCAGCATTGTGCACCTGCTGCCGGTCGACCTCCTAGTCAACATCAAGACGGGCCGCGGCCTGGCCATGGTGCTCTCGCTGCTCGGTGCCGCCATCATCTGGAACTTTGCCACCTGGTACCGCGGCCTGCCCGCCTCCAGCTCCCATTCGCTGATCGGCTCGATCATGGGCGTCGGCATGATGAACGCCCTCATGGAGCATGGCTCGATGGCCCGTGGCATCAACTGGCACAAGGCCACCGAGGTGGGCATCGCCCTGCTCCTCTCGCCGGCGATCGGCTTCGGCCTGGCAGCGTTGCTGCTGCTCCTCAGCAAGAAGCTGATTCCGGCCAAGGAACTCTACGAACCGCCCCACGGCGACCGGCCGCCGCCATGGTGGATTCGCGCGCTGCTCATTGGCACCTGCACGGGCGTGAGCTTTGCCCACGGCTCCAACGACGGCCAGAAGGGGATGGGCCTGATCATGCTCGTGCTGATCGGGATCGTGCCGGCGGCCTATGCCCTCAACATGAACTCCTCTTCGGCCGATCTCACGGCCACCGTTGCGGCGGCCCAGAAGTTGGAACAAGAGCTTTCCGATCCAGAGATAGCGGGCCTGATGTCGGCCCTCAAGGATCGGCATCTTGCCGAGTCAAAGGTCGAGCGGCTGACGCGGAGTGACAGCGTGTCGGCTGCGGAAGTGACCGAGGCGAGCCTGGTGGACGACGTCGTCGATCCCTATCCGTCCAATGACATCGTGCTGGCCACGCTCGATCCGCTGCCGCTGGTGCAGGGCGTGCTCGAGAGCCTGAAGGGCCGTGAGAGCTTCAAGGATCTGCCGACCGATGAACGGTGGCGGCTTCGGACGAATCTGGTCGAACTGGGCGCCTCGGTCCGCACGCTCCTGCGGCAGTTTGGCGACCGGATGGCGGAGGACCGCCGCAAGGTGCTCAAGAGCCTCGCCGGGCAGCTCTCCAAGCCGGTGGAATATGTGCCGGAGTGGGTGGTGATGGGCGTGGCCCTTTGTCTCGGCATCGGCACGATGTTCGGCTGGGAACGGATCGTGAAGACGGTGGGCGAGAAGATCGGCAAAACGCACCTCACTTACGCGCAAGGGGGCGCGGCCGAACTGGTCGCCGCCACCACGATCGCGATGGCCGATCATCTCGGCATGCCTGTGAGCACGACGCACGTGCTCTCCAGCGGCGTGGCGGGCACGATGTGGGCCAACAAGTCGGGCATCCAGGCGGAGACGGTCCGCGAGATCGCGTTGGCCTGGGTCCTCACGCTGCCGGTGGCGATGGCCCTCTCGGGCGGCCTCTACTGGCTGGCAACGTGGTTTGTGGGGTAGACGGTGCTGTGTGGCGCCGCCAGGGTGTCGCTCTGCCGTATTGGTTCACCGGCTGCGGCATGCTCGTCGTCGGCGGACTTTGCTACAGGAGGCTCTCGGACGATGGCAAATCGCTCGTGAGTCGCAAAGTTCACCGACTCCTGCGCGTGCCTCCGACCGGCTCCTCATGCGTAGCCCCGAACCGCGGGCGGTGGCCTCACCCGCGGCCGCGTTGGCGAAAGTATTTCAGGCCCGGCACGAAGAAGCAGATGCCGCTCACGACGCCGAAGATGACGTGCGACACATCGCGGGCCACGCACATCACCAGTGCCGTGGCGAAGAGCACGGCGGCCTGAATGTAGAAGGCACCGGAAAGAATGCCCGCCTTGGCGAAGAAGATGAGGCCGGCCAGCAGGGCAAGCACCGGGGAGAGCGTGAGCACCGGCAGATCGAGCAGTGCCTCGACCCAGAAGAGCATCACGCTGGCGATCACGCTGCCCCCCCAGATGTGCGCGATCTGCCTCTCGACAGCGGTCACGGGGCCGGACCGTTGCCGCAACGCCCAGAAGATCGGCGCCCAGAGAGCCAGGCCGCCAGCCCAGAGTATGAGGTAGGGCCAACGCGTCGTCACTCCCTGCCAGGCCAGCACGTCGGTCGTCACGCAGAGCGCGAGAATCACGACCGAGTGCCACATCCAAAGCAGCCCCCAGTTCTCCAAAACGACGGCGTGGTGGGTTTCGCGGAACAGACGGGCGAACATGTCGGCAAAGCCGCCGCGCCGCGCGGCCACGGGTTCGCCAGCCAGAAAGGCCCGCAGGTCGGCCGCCAGTTCTGCCGCTGAGCCGTAGCGGAGTTCCTGCGGTTTCTGCAGCGACTTCAGCGCGATCATTTCAAGGTCGCGGTCCACCTGCCGGTCAATCGACCGGGGCACGGGCGGATCCGACTCGAGCACCGCCAGGAGCGTATCCATCGGGCTCGATGCCTGAAACGGCGGCCGGCCGGTGAGCATCTGGTAGAGGATCGCGCCGAGGCTCCAGACATCGCTCGTCGGCCCGACATCACCGCGGCTCCCGGCCGCCTGCTCGGGCGACATGTAGCAGGGCGTGCCGAGGATGGCGCCGGTGTGGGTGACCGACTCGTCCGCCTCCAGCCGCTTGGCCAGTCCAAAGTCTGAGACGTGGGGCTCGCCCCCTGCGTCGATGAGAATGTTCGAGGGCTTCAAGTCGCGATGGAGCACGCCCCGTGTGTGGGCCACCTGCACCGCATCGGCCACCTTCGCCAGCAGGGCGGCGGCCTCACGGGCAGGCAGGGGCCCCTGCAGCAGCCGCTTGGCAAGCGTCGTCCCCTCCACCAACTGCATGCTGTAGAACGGGTGTCCATCGAACTCGCCGACCTCGAAGATCGAGACGATGCCGGGATGGTCGAGTCGCGCGGCGGCCTCCGCCTCGCTGCGGAATCGCGAAAGATCAGCGGGCGACGCCAGATCCCGTCGGAGGAGCATCTTAATGGCCACTGTGCGGCCCAGGCTTTTCTGAACCGCCCGGTAGACCACGCCCATGCCGCCGCGGCCGATCTCCTCGATCAGTTCATAGTCGCCGAACGTGGTCGGGAGCGGTGTGACGCCCGGCAGGATGCCGTTGCCCGCCGTCGGCCACGACGCGGAAAGAGATGACCCGCTGCCACTATCGAGGTCGAATCCGCGGCCATCGCGGGCAAAGATTGTCGACTGCTCGGCGACCGCATCAGTCACCAGCATGGCTGCAAACAGCTCACGGAGCTGGCCGGCCAGCCGCGGGTGGTCGGCGGTGAGTTGTTCAAGAGCCGCCTGAGCCTCGGGCCCCCGGAGTTCGGAAAGCTCCTCGACCAACGTCGCCAGCAGTTCCTCGTCGTCGGCCGAGAGGGGAGTGTCTACGGCACGGGTGCGGAATGCGGTGGTGGTTGTCATGCCGTGCCTCTGCGTCATGATAGGCATCTGGCCCGGATGGGGAACCGTCTGCGACGGACCTGGTCAGGGCTGCGTCCTGGCCTGCTCGATGGCCAGCGAATCGAAGCCGCCGTCAAGGAGGACCCGCAGCCGGCGCATCGCCCGCAGATACCGCATTCCCGCGGCGGGCTTTGTCAGCCCCAGCGTGTCGGCGGCCTCCGCCGTGGAGAGGTGTTCGAAGTGCCGCAGCAGCACGATCTTTCGGTCGTCCTCATCGAGTTGCTCCACCGCCGCGGCAAACCGGCGTTCCAGTTCGTGCCAGGTCGCGGCCGCCGCCGGAGTGAGCTCCCGGTCGGCGAGTTGGCCCATCAGGTCGGCCTGTGACTGATCCGGCCCCGTAGGCACCGTCAGCGACACCTCTCGGTCGAGACTGCGATTGGCTGCGACGCGGTGCCGGCGGTGGGCGTCGATGAGACGATCCCGGGCCATGTGCCGCAGCCAGAGCTGGAATGGCATGGTCGGATTGGCAAGATAATCGCCGAGGCGGCGATTGGCCTCGATCATCACGTCCTGCACGATGTCGCTGGCATCGACCCGGCGCTGCACGACCCGATCCATCCGCTGATCGATCATCCGGCGGATCGCCGCGCGATGGCGTTGGAGCAGGCCGTTGATTGCCGCCCCGTCTCCCTGGCGGACACGGTCGAGCAGCACCAGCGTCGGCTGCGGGTCGGATGTGGCCGCATGGGCGGTGGCCGTCGGGCTGCCGGAAGAGTCTGCCGCCTGCGTGGCCGAGGGGCCTGCGACGGTAGCGTTTGGGTCGGACGTGCTGGTGGTGCTGTTCGTGCGGGCCATTACAGGTGCCGTTGAAGCCTCTCGTACTGGATTCCATAGTACCAAGGTGTCGCCTGGGTGTGGTGCGCATGAGGTGGATGGCGGCTGCCCCCGGGTTTCCGTGGCCCCTCGGCGTGGTCCGTCTGGTGGTCGGAAAAAATCTCTGGCCGGGAAGGCCGCGATTTTTTGACCGCCGTCTGAACGTGATCCATAATCGCGAGCGGTCAACGGAGAGACCGCATGCCTGCCGCGCCGGAATGCGGCCTTGCGAACGGATTGCCGTCAGTGACCGTCGTCACCTCATCGACGTGTGGCCAAGCCTGGGCTCGCCCGGGCTCCAACTGGGTCTGCCCGGACGATAACCGGTTTCCCGCGGCGCGTTCCCGCTCCCGCCGGACCAGTCGCCACGCGGCCCGCCTGCTGGCCTTCGTGCACCTGGTGGTGGCGATTGGGCTGGTGATTGCCGGCGGCGACGCCATGGCGGTTGAGCCTGCCGTCGGCAGTGCCCCCGAGTCGGTCCGTGCTCCGGTGCTGGCTGGACCGCAGGATGACCTCTTGGTCAGGTCCACCATGCTCGAACGCGAGCAGCGCTGGGCTGACGTGGTGTCGCTCTGCGAGTCAGCGGCCCGTCAGGGGGCCCTCGCGCCCGAACTACACCAGCGGTATGACCTGGCCAAGATTCATTGCGATCTGTCCCGCCGGCACTGCGAACGCGCCTTCCGCACGCAGGTGGTCAAACTCGCCGAGACCGACGCCCGCCGGCTCTACGCAGAGGTGCTCGGACGCATCGGCTCGCATCACGTGGAGGCCCCGCAATTCGCCCGACTCGTCTCGCGGGGCTGCCTGACGATGGACGTGGCGATCGACGATCCGACGTTCGTGTCGCTCTATGCCCAGCACGCAACGCCAGAACGGCGAGTGCTCTACCGCGATCAGGTGGCGCGAATCACTGCGGGCCGAACCATCACGTCCCCGGTCGAGGCAGAGACGCTGGCTGCCTGGGTGGCGAGGGCCGGCCATGCGACGCTCGGCATCCCGCCGGCGGTGACGCTGATGGAGATGACTGCCGCCGCGGTCGGCGGCCTCGATGAGTATTCGGCCTTCCTCACCAACGGCCAGCTCGACGATCTCTACGCCCAGATCGAGGGCAACTTCGTGGGCCTCGGTGTGGAGTTGAAGAGTGCCGAAGACGGGCTGCTGGTGGTCCATGTGATTCCTGCGAGCCCTGCGGAGCGGGCGGGAATCCGGGCCGGCGATCACTTGGTGGCCGTCGGCGGTCGTGGCCTCGGCGGCATGAATGTCGATGAGGCTGCCCAACTGCTCCAGGGGCCTGAAGGCTCGGTCGTGACGCTCGCGGTGCTGCGGGCCCCCGCCCCCGCCCGGGCCGTGACGGTGCGTCGCGAGCATGTCGAGGTGCCGAGCATCGAGAACGTGCGGATGCTCGATCCCTCCACTGGCGTCGGCTATCTGAAGATTTCCTCGTTCCAAAAGACCACCGCCGCCGACCTGGAAGCCGCGCTGCGTCGGCTCGATGTCACCGGCATGCGGTCGCTGGTCATCGATCTTCGCGGCAATCCCGGGGGACTGTTGTCGTCGGCGGTCGACGTCTCCGACCTGTTCCTCGAACGGGGCCTGGTGGTGGCCACCCGCGGCCGCAGCCCCGAGGAGGATTTCAACTATTCAGCCAGCCGGCCCGGCACGTGGCGGATGCCGCTGGTGGTGGTGATCGACGGCGAATCGGCCAGTTCGAGTGAGATTTTTGCCGGTGCCATGCGGGACCACGGCCGGGCCACGATCGTCGGCACCCGCAGCTACGGGAAGGGTTCCATTCAGGGCATCTTTCCGCTGGAAGTGGGTGGCGTCGGCATGCGACTGACGACCGCGAAGTTCTTCTCGCCGAAGGGCCTGCCGTACAGCCGAGTGGGTGTCGAACCCGACCTGCAGGTGCAGTCGGTGGCCCGGCCCGCCGCGGGTGTGTTCGTGGCGCAGGCGGGCGACCCGTTCCTCGATGCGGCACTCGAGGTGGCCCGGCGGTCGGTGGCGGCCCGACCTGTGGCAAAGCCGGTGAGCCGCACCTCGGTCGCGCGGTAGCCACCCAGGTCGCGCGGTAGCCACCCAGGTCGCGCGGTAGCCACCTCGACGCCCCTGCCGGGCCCAGCTACTTGAACTGGTCCGCGTGCGCCGTTAATCTGCGAAGGTTTCGCGGAAAATCAGTGGGCCGTGGGTTTCTTCTTCTGGCGGCGGTCTGCTTGATTTTCAGGTTGATTTTCTGAGTGGTTTTCAACCACCATCGTTCCTTTCCTTGCGCGTCCTTTGCGCAGTCTTTAAGAAGAAGGATCACGTCATGACCAGTGCCCGTGCCAATGCCATCTCCGCCATCAACAGCTACAAGCCGAATGGTCAGGCGTGGAATTTCCGTGAGACGCCCACGAGCGAAATCTTCGGCGCCAACGTGTTCGGCGACGCCGCGATGAAGGATCGGTTGCCCAAGAGCGTCTACAAGGCGATGCAGGCCACCATCAAGCAGGGCAAACCGCTCGATCCGGGCATCGCCGACGCGGTGGCACTGGCGATGAAGGATTGGGCGATCGAGAAGGGCGCCACTCACTACGCCCACGTCTTCTACCCGCTCACGGGCATCACGGCCGAGAAGCACGACAGCTTCCTCTCCCCGACCGGCGACGGCCATGCGATGGCCGAGTTTTCTGGCAAGGAACTCATTCAGGGTGAGCCGGATGCCTCGAGCTTCCCGTCCGGCGGCCTCCGCGCCACGTTCGAAGCCCGCGGGTACACCGCGTGGGATCCGACCAGCCCGGCCTACATCCTCGACAACCCCAACGGCACCACGCTCTGCATCCCGACCGCCTTCTGTTCGTGGACGGGCGAGGCGCTCGACAAGAAGACGCCGCTGTTGCGGTCGATGCAGGCGATCGACAAGCAGGCCCGCCGTGTGCTCGCGCTCTTTGGTCACAAGGACGTCGGCCAGGTGACGGCGTCGGCCGGCCCGGAGCAGGAATACTTCCTCATCGACCGAAACTTCTTCTTCGCTCGCCCCGACCTCGTGGTGACCGGCCGGACGCTCTTCGGTGCAAGGCCGCCCAAGGGACAGGAGTTCGAAGACCAGTATTTCGGGGCGATCCCCGAGCGGGTGCTCGCCTGCATGCTCGAAGGGGAGCGTGAACTCTTCAAGCTCGGTGTGCCTGTGAAGACGCGGCACAATGAGGTCGCGCCGTCGCAATACGAGATCGCGCCGATCTATGAGAACGCCAACATCGCCACCGACCACCAGCAGACGATCATGCAGACGCTGCTGCGGGTGGCGCAGAAGTACGGCATGACCTGCCTGCTGCATGAGAAGCCTTTCGCGGGCATCAACGGCTCGGGCAAGCACGTCAACTGGTCGATCGGCTGCAAGCTCGGCAACCTGCTCGAGCCGGGCGAGACGCCCCATGCCAACATGCAGTTCCTCGTGTTCTGTGCGGCGGTGATCCGGGCGGTCCACCTCCACGGCGACCTGCTGCGGTCGGTCGTCGCGGCCAGCGGCAACGACCATCGGCTGGGAGCCAACGAGGCGCCACCGGCGATCATCTCGATCTTCCTCGGCGACCAACTCTCCGACGTCTTCGAGCAGATCGAAAAGGGGAAGGCCACCAGCAGCAAGTCGAGTGGCACGCTTTCGGTGGGTGTCGATACGTTGCCGCCGCTGCCGAAGCACGCCGGCGACCGCAACCGCACGAGCCCGTTTGCCTTCACCGGCAACAAGTTCGAGTTCCGCGCGGTCGGCTCCAGTCAGTCGATCGCCGGGCCGCTCGTGGCCCTCAACACGATCGTGGCGGAGAGTCTCGATTACATCGCGACCGAACTGGAGAAGGCAACCGGCGGCGACGCCTCCAAGCTCAACGCCGCCATCGAGACGCTGCTCCAGCAGATCATTGCCGAACACAAGGCGGTGATCTTCAACGGGAACGGCTACTCGGCGGAGTGGCAGGAGGAGGCGAAGCGGCGAGGCCTGCCCAACCTGAAGGCCACTCCCGAGGCGCTCGACGTGCTCGTCACGCCGACAAACATCGCCCTCTTCGAAAAGTACGGCGTGCTCTCGGAGCGTGAGATGCGCAGCCGCTACGAAATCTATCTGGAGCGCTACTGCAAGGATATCAATGCCGAGGCGAATTCGGCCGTGCAGATCGCCAAGACGATGATCCTGCCGGCGGGCTATCGGTATCAGGGTGAACTGGTCGATACTGCATCGAAGCTCAAGAGTCTTGGCCAGACGGTGCACATGGGCACGCTCGACAAGCTCACGAAACTGGTCGGCGCGTTCGAGCAGCGAATCGAGGCCCTGGAGACGGTGCTTGCCCACGGGGGCCATGATCTTCGTGCCGAGGTCACACACTTCCATGACGACGTGATCCCGGCGATGGTGTCGCTGCGGGAGACGGCAGACCAGATCGAGTCGATCCTGCCGGACGATCTCTGGCCGCTGCCGACCTACCGCGAGATGCTGTTCATCAAGTGACCGATCAGGTACCGTCTCAGGCAGACCTCGCATCTGCAGTCGCCGCGGAATGCGAGCGGCTCGGTCTGGTCGTATCATCCGACGCCTTGCCGAGGCTCGCCGCGTATGCGGCGAGCCTCTGGTCTTGGAACGAACGGCTGAACCTCACTCGGCACACTGACGTGGAGAAATTCGTCTCCCGCGACGTGGCTGATGCCGTGGCGATCGCGCCTCATCTCGAGACCGGTGCCCACGTGCTGGACGTCGGCACCGGCGGGGGCGTGCCCGGCGTGCTCCTTGCGATCCTGCGGCCCGATCTGCGGGTCGAACTCTGCGATAGCGTGGGCAAACGCGCCCGGGCCGTGCGGGAGATCGTCGCGGAGATTGGCCTGACGGTTCCAGTGCACGAGGGGGCCGCGCAGCCGCTGGTGGCGGCTGCGGCAGAGGCTGGCGAGCGGGGCGGCAGGCCGGGACGGTTTGACGTGCTCGTGGTACGGGCGGTGGCACCGCTCTTGAAACTCCTCGGCTGGTTCGAGCCGCTATGCGATGCCTATGGGCGGATGCTCGTCATCAAGGGACCGCGGTGGGAGGAGGAGAAGGGCGAGGCCCGGCACCGCGGCTTCGTGAAGAAGGTGGGTGTGCGGCGGATCGCGGCCTGGCCCATTCGCGGCAGCGACAACGAGAGCGTGCTCTTGGAAGTGAAGCGCCGCGAGCCGGCGTAGCCGTGGGGGTCCTGATCTGTGTCGGCCGAGGCTACCCATGCCCCATCGCCGCACGTTCACTTCGGGCATCCTGCCTGCGCTTGTCAGCAACGCCGGCTCTCGGGGCATGGGCAGCCCCTCGCATTCCCTCGCGTGCGCTGCGGGCGCGGAGCCTGCCCGCGTTGGTTTGCATGGCAGGATGCCATGCGCAGCACCAGCAAACTGCGTTTGCCAAGAAAAAACGACAGGAAGTCGTGTTTTTCGTGAATACAGCGTCGCCCTACAGGTTCATGCCGAGGAAGCCGCCGCTGGCGTCGCTGGCGGCCTGCTCACGGGCCAGGCGTTCCTCGGCGCGGGCCAGGTCGCCTGCGGCGATGTAACGGTCAAACTCAACCTCGACGGCGTGCTTGACCGAAAGCGTCAGCCACTGCACCGCCGGCTGCGTGAGCCAGTCGCAGGTTTCCTTGTCGAGCCTGATGGTCAGATCGCTGCCGACCGTTTTCGTATCGGCCTCATCGGTGAGCACCGTTCCTTCGACCGCGAACCGCACCCATCCAAGGTCGGGATCGTTTGTAAACTGAAACGTGCAGAAGCCGTTGGTGAGATAGTAGGTGTTCCGCGTGCCGTGCTGGCTGATCGCTCGCTGCACTCGTTCCAGTCGGCTGCGGTAAGCGGGCGAGGCTTCTGATGGAATGGAGACCTGTCGCACGCTCCGCAAGGGCGTGCATTCGAAACTGATCGCCACGATCGGACGGGATGGTTGATCGCTCATGACAAAAAGATTCTATCGCGCAGCGGCTGCCAAGGCGGTCTGGCTGGTTGTTCTGGCGGCGGGTTGCAGACCGCCAGCCGCGCCAACTGCGCCAGCCGCGCCAACTGCGCCAGCCGCGCCAGCTGCGCCAGCCAGCACTGCCGCCGACCCGTCCGCTCCGGCCGGCGCACGCCACACCGAGCGGGTGAGCCAGACGCAGCGGCTCATGGGCGTGCCATGGACGATCACGCTGTATGCGGAAACAGCGGCCGTCGGCCGCGCGGCGCTCGCCGCCGGGTTTGCGGAGGTGACGCGGCTCGAGCGGATTCTGTCCGACTACGATCCCCAGAGCGAGCTCTCCCGGCTGTCTGCGGCGGCGCCGACCGCTCTTCCCGAGCCGGTGAGCGACGACCTGTGGCGGGTGCTCGCGCGTGCCGTCGAGATTCGCGACGCCACGGACGGCGCGTTTGACCCCACGGTTGGTCCTCTGACGAGCCTCTGGCGGCAGGCCCGCCGCTCGGGTCGACTGCCGCTGCCCGGGAAACTGGCCGCCGCCCGCGAGGCGGTTGGGCGGGACACGCTCCGGCTCGTGCCCGCCGGCCGGGAAGTGGTGCTCACTCGGCCCGCCATGCGGCTCGATCTGGGTGGCATTGGCATGGGCTATGCGGTCGATCGGGCCGTGGATGTGCTGAATCGCCACGGCATCACGGCGGCCATGGTCGATGCGTCAGGCGACATTGCCGTCACTGCACCGCCGCCCGGCACCGCGGGCTGGCGGATCGCGGTGGCGCCGCTGCCGGCCACCGGTGAAGGCGCTGCTGCACGCGATACCGAGTACCTGCTGCTCACGCATGCGGCGGTGACGACCTCCGGTGATGCCTTTCAGGCGGTGGAGATCGATGGCCGACGCTACAGCCACATCGTGGATCCGCGGACCGGCCTCGGCGTGGCGGGACCGGCGGCGGTCACGGTCGTGGCGGCTGACTGCACGACGGCCGACGCGTTGGCCACGGCCGCCAGCGTTTTGGGACCGGAGAAGGCTGCCGCAGTCATCGCGGGCACACCGGACTGCGCTGCCAGGTTCGTCTCGATGGCGGATGGGGACCTGCAGCACTCCCAGACACCACGCTGGCCGTCCCAGCCTTCCCAGAGCCCCCGCTAGCAGCCCCTGGCTGGCTGTCTGGCCGTGTGGGTAGCACAGAATGTGACGGTTCTCCCAAGTTTGCGGACTCGTTGGCCGATATCTCCAGAGCCGTCGCTGCGCCTTGGCGTACTGGTTGCGGGCATGGAGTCGGGGGGCACCATGCCGGGCAGGGTCGCACAGAACGTGTGACTCCACCCCTTGGGCGCAGCGGCGGCGATTTGAACAACGACTGATCCGACATCACCGCCTTGCGGAAGCCCCCGTGTCGCGAACTGCCAGACAACTCTGGGTAGCCCTGACGAGCATCTCGCTCCTCGCGAGCGGATGTGCGCCCCAGCAGCCGTTCTACTTTTTCGAGGATGGCGACCTGTCGCACTACGTCGGCGCCATCCAAAAGCTTGAATATCCTGACAGCTGTGAAGAGCCGCTCGCCGAGTCGGCTGGCACGAACGAGCCGCTGATGCTCTCGAATGCCCGCTTCGACCAGATCTGGGAGCTGTCACTCGAAGAGGCGATCCGCACGGCACTCGAAAACGGCAAGGTACTCCGCAACCTGGGCGGACGTTTCCAGAGCTTCGGCGGCCCCCGACCACAGACGGGCGAGCCGGCTGTTTCGCTGCTCACGGCCCCCACGGCGACACCCACCATCTACGACCCGGCGATTGCCGAGACCGATCCTTTCCGCGGTGTGGAGAGCGCGCTTGCGCTGTTCGATGCGCAGCTCTCCAGTTCGCTCACCTGGGAGCGGCAGAACCGTCCGCAGAACATTGGTGGTTTCATCGGAACGTCGGTGTTCCAGCAGCAGTTCCTCGGCGACACCGGCAACTGGACGACCGGCATCCAGAAACGGACGGCGACAGGTGCCACCGTGGGTGTTTCCAACACCACGCTCTACGACAACAACAACTCGCCGATTCGTCAGGATGGCGTGCCCTCGACGTTCACGACGAACTACGACTTCACGCTCAGTCAGCCGCTGTTGCAGGGTGCGGGCGTCACCTACAATCGGATCGCCGGGCCCGACCCGTTCGACAACATCTACGGCCGGCCGCTGTTCCGCGGCGTGTTGCTGGCCCGCATCAACGCCGACATTTCGCTGGCCGAGTTCGAGGCGGGCGTCCGCAATCTCGTCAGCGACACGGAGCAGTCCTACTGGGAACTCTACTTCGCCTACCGCAACCTTGAATCCCGCAAGGCGGGCCGTGACAGCTCGCTCGAGGCCTGGCGGAAGGTTCATGCTCTCTACGTCGAGCAATCGCGCGGCGGCGAAGCCGACAAGGAGGCACAGGCCCGCGAACAGTATTTCTTCTTCCGCAGTGAGGTCGAGCAGGCGCTCACCGACGTCTACCGCTGTGAGAATCGCCTCCGATTCATGATGGGCATCTCGGCCAGCGACGGCAGGCTGATTCGGCCCGCCGACGAGCCGACCACCGCCCGCATCTCGTTTGATTGGCAGCAGTCGCTGGTCGAGGCGCTGTCGCGGTCGGCTGAACTCCGCCGGCAGAAGTGGGTGATCAAACAGAAGGAGTTGGAGCTGACCGCGGCCAAGAACATGGTTCTGCCCCGGCTTGACCTCGTGGGCCGCTGGCGGTTCCTCGGCATGGGTCAGGAACTCATCAATCAGAACTACGCGGCGTACAACGCCAACGGCAATGACCCGCTCAACGGCACCGACGCCTACTCGACCCTCCTGAGCGGCCAGTTCCAGGAGTGGCAGGCCGGCGGACAGTTCCTGATGCCGCTCGGCTTCCGCCGCGAACTCGCCACGGTGAGGAACTACCAGCTGCAGCTGGCCCGCGAGCGGGCCCGTCTGCAGGACGAGGAACTCGAGGCCTCGCACGCGCTGGTCGAGGCGGTGCGAAACGTGGACACGAATTTCGCGCTGGCCCAGACGAACTTCAACCGCCGCGTCGCCGCCGAGCGGCAAGTGGATGCGGTGCAGGCTGCCTACGACGCCGGCACGGTGACGCTCGACCAACTCCTCGACGCTCAGCGGCGGCGGGCCGAGGCGGAGAGTTCCTACGCCCGCGCAGTCGTGGATTACAACCGCTCCATCTCGTCGCTCCACTTCCGCAAGGGCTCGTTGCTCGAATACAACGGCGTCTTCCTCGCGGAGGGGCCGTGGCCTGGCAAGGCCTACTTCGACGCCCACCGCCGGGCGCGGCAGCGGGATGCCAGCCTCTACCTCAACTACGGTCACTCCCGCCCGGGTGTCTTCAGCCGCGGCTCGATCACGCAGAACTTCCAGTCGATCGGGGCCGATACCCCGGTGACGCAGCTGCCGCCCCGCGATCCCGCCACCAAGGCAGACTATGACGAGAAGAAGGCCCCGCCCGCGCCGGGCACAACGCCGGGGCAGGATACGCGTCCGGGCGTCCCCGAGATGTTGCCGTCACCCCGGCCAGCCGCGGCTGGCGCATGAGTTCCCTTGCTGGTGCAGCGGGCTTGGATAACGAGTGGGCTTGGCTGACGCCCACCTCCATGCAAGCCCGACCCCTCCCATGCAAGCCCGACCCCTCCCATGCAAGCCCGAAGCGCAAGCGAGGGACGGAGTCAGAGGTTGCATCGCCAAAGCTCTTAGCGGCCCGCTGGCAACGCTGCCGCATCGAGGGCCTGTTTGAGCACGCCGGGGTTTTGCCGACCGATCCGCTCGAGTTCCTGTCGTGCAGCGGGAAGCGGGCAGGCTGCGAGATATCCGGCCACGGCGCGGCGGACGAGCGGGTCGTCGGTGCCGAGCGTGTCCCAGAGCCGGGAGACATCGGCCACCGCTTCCCAGGCCTGATACCGCGCCAGATCGACCGTGGCATCGGCCGCCACGGCGGGGCTTGCCAGCAGGGCTGCCGTCGCGACGACGATCCGTTCCCGTGGGATCGTCTCGGTGAGGCTTTCTGCGGCAAATCGCAGCGCGGCGAGCAGATGCCGCTGATCGAGGGCCCGCGCTTCCCGGCCAAACAGGCCGCGGCGCTCGAGAGAATCGAGGCCGGCCTGCCCCTCTGCCACGAGCACCCCCGCCAGAACTCCATCGAATCCTGCACGAAAATCGTCGGCCGGAGCCTCGACGGCCCGATGCAGGGCGTCGATGCAGTCTCGTGCCATCGCGGGATCGTCCGTGGTGGCGGCGGCCACTCCCAGTAAGAGTCCGTAGAGCCCGCGGCGGCGGGCGTCGATGCCCGGCTCGCTCACCCAGGCTTGGAGTCGGACCGGGTCGAGCCCGCTTGCTGCGGCACGCACGGCAGTGAACGGCGACAGGCCAAACTCCGTGAACGCATCGGCGGCGATCGCCGGATCGGGGTGCTCCAATCGGGTGGCGAACCACCGCAGCCGCTCGGCCGCCGGGAGCGTGATCGCCGGTGCGGCTGTCACATAGCCCAGGAGCGTCTCGTCGGCGGCGACCGCCGACCAGGAGTGACCCTTTCCTGCGGCCTGTGGGCCTGCCGCCATCGCCGTGCCAAAGAGCACGGCCGTTCCGGCGATCGGCCCGGCAACGCGCGCCGGCACGGTCTCGCCGGCGACGGCGGCGTGGGCCGTGTCGCGGAGCACCTGGTCGATGCGAAATCGCTGCGCGAGAAAACCGCTCGCGTCCGCCGCCGCTGTGCCCTCCGCTTCAGCGACCGCCACGGCGTCCGCCGCGTCGCGCCGCTGCGCGAGCGACTGCCCAACCGTGCCGCAGAACGGGCAGGCCGCTGCCGGCGGCACGGCCCAGAGGGGGAGCAAGAGCGGTAGCAGCAAAAGAAACGTCCGCAGCACCGCCACGGATGGAACACGATGTGCCGCCGCCGGCCTCATTCGGAATTCCAGCCCGCGCGGTCTCGCTGCATCCGCGCCCGCCAGTAAGGCACCGTGCACAAGATCAGCTTGCCCGTGCCCTTGTAGACGTAGGCCCGCTTCTGACCCGAGAGCCAGTGGCTGAGGAGGCTCTTGGCAGGCCGTTTGATCTGCATCGAAATCCCTTGCGTCCGCGCGACCACGAAGGGTCCGTCGGTGACGAGCGTATCGTCGTTGAGTTCCATTTCGTGCACCGGTCCATCGACCGAAAGCACGACCTGCCCTTCCCCTTTGAGGGCGGTCTTGTACCACAACAGTCCCTCGCCGGCCCAGAAGGCCGTGACCATCGGCTCGCGGTGGATCGAGAGCTTGACATCGCCGTCGCTCGCCCAGAAGCACCGGGTGTCGAGCACCCAGCGTTCCCCGGCCGCCAGCTTCATGATGTGGTAGCCGCCGAGCGTGGAATCGAGATAGACGGTCCCGCTGCCGCTGTAGCGAGGACGCACCACCGACTCGTCGGAAAACAGCGACACCCACCAGGCCTTCAGTGTGGGCAGCGGCACATCCATCGTGATCGCGCCGAGCATGTGGTTGAGCGCACCCCGCTCTGCCCGCATGCGGTCGTCGTCGAGATCGACCCTCACCCACCGCATTCCCTCGGAGCTCTCGACCTTAAATGTCGCCATCGATCGAGACCTCCGGGCCGCGGGTGATGCCCCCTTTCGTCCAGTCGCAGCTCCAGCCCGGGAAGGCGATCTGCGGATACGGATCGGGATCGATGGGGGCGTCCGACTGGTGCACGATGTCAAACTGCCGGTCGGCGCGGATGCGTCCCACGCGGAAATAGCGGGTGCAGTGCTGCGTCTTTGGGTCGAGCCGCACGGTGCCACCCGGACCGGCGAACGACAGGCCGTCGCGGAAGGCCTGCCGCACCGCCTCCGTTTCAAACGTCCCCGCCTTCTCCACGGCCGCCTTCCAGAGATGCACGAGACACCAGTCGGGCTCCATGGGATCGCCCGTGACGCGGTCGGAGCCAAATTCACTACGGAATCCGTCGATCCATTGACGATTGGCTGCGGTATCGAGGCTCTGGAAATAGGACGAGACGGCGTAGTGTCCCTGGACCTGATGCGGCAGGAGGCTCCGCAATTCGTCCTCGGCGATGCTCGTGGAGACGACAGGCAATTTTGCCGGATCGATCTTCGCGTCGGCCAGTGCCTGGAAGAGGCCGAGATTGCTGGCGCCGTTGACCGTGTTGAGCACGCAGTCGGCACCCGAGAAGATGATCTGCTGTACGGCCGCCGTGAAATCCCGGTGCCCGAGCGGTAGATACACCTCCCCAGCGGGCCGAAGGTCCTTCGAGGCCAGATACCTCTTGGTGATGAAGTTGGCGGTTCTTGGAAACACGTAGTCGGAGCCAAGCAGGAAGATCTTCTTCTTCGACCCGCCGTCCGGGCCCGTGAGCCAGTCGATCGCCGGCATGATCTGCTGATTCGGAACGCTGCCTCCGTAGACACAATACTTCGAAGACTCGTTGCCCTCGTACTGAACGGAGTACAACAGCAGTTTCTTGTATTGCTCAAATATCGGCAGTACGGCCTTCCGGCTCACGCTCGTCCAACAGCCGAACACGGCGACGACGCCAGCCTCGAGCAGCTGCGTTGCCCGCTTGGCGAACAGGTCGGGTCGCGACCGCGGGTCTGGCGCCTTTGCTTCGAGTTGGTAGCCCAACAGGCCGCCCGAGCCGTTGATCTGCTCGATGGCATGCAGTTCGATGTCGCGAAGGGATGTCGCGCTGATCGCCATCGTGCCGGTCTGCGAGTGGAGAAGACCGACTGGCACGGTTGTTCCGCCGGAGCGGATGCCGAGCGAGCATCCCACGAAGAGCGAGGGGGCAAGGGCACGGGCGGCCGCGAGTGTGGCTGCCGTGCCGTGGGCCAGAGCCTGCCGTCGTGAGACACCGCCGCGACGCGAAGCCATCGGGTGTTCAGGGATCATCGTCAATCCTCGTTCATGCGCCGGTAGAGTGTCTCGAAGGCCTCCGGCGTGATGCTCACGTCGCCCCGGAACGGCTGGTTCATATCGATGATGAGATACATCATCGTGCCGAGATAGCTGGCGAGGATGCCGCCGAGCGCGAGGTGCGCGATGAATTTCATGTCGAACATCCAGCACATCACGATGGTGAGAATCGATCCAAGGATCATCACGTACCACATCGACCCCGGTAGCGCCGACTTCACCGAAAACAGCCGCATCCGCCTGCACTCGAGGAAGTGATTGAACTGACGCAGGGCCTCGGCGTGCAGAATTTCCTGGGCGGGGGTGCGGGGCTCAAAGTCGAGAAGCCTGTCGTTGAACGCCTCGGCGCGGATCGTCCCCTCCTCCGGGATGATGCCCCGCTGTTGGAGCGGCCAGGCATACTTGATGACGTAGCGGGTGTAGTCCCGCAGCAGCCACCGCAGGTTTTGCCCGTGGGGTTCCGGATAGCGGGAGACGTCTTCGTAGAGCGCCGAGAGGGCGGCGGCCTCGCGGGTGACGTTCGACCCGGCCTCGGAGACGTTCTGGTAGGCGGTGACGGCGATGAGGCCGAGCAACAGGCCGTAGAAGACGCAGAAGCAGGAAAGAATGTAGCCGACGATGTCGTTGGCGGCCGGCGTGTTCTTGACGAACTGTCTGAGGATCGGCCGGATGAAGATCAACCCGAGCCAGTAGAAGCCGACGAACACCGCGATCGACAGCAGTGCCAGCTTGGCCGGTGGGATGTCGTAGATCCAGAAGAAGTCGGTGTCCATGGTCGATCGCCCCCCAGCGAAGGCGACAAAAGAATACGGGTTCGATGACGGTGGACGCTCTCGGGAGCATCTCCCCGCGATCGTACCAACGACCATGAATCACTGCACCTCTTCGCCGTCGAGCGCGTAGATCGCGAGATGCTTGCCGTCCGGACCCCGCAGTTCCTCCACCCGGAAGGTGCCGGTCACGGCCACCGGACGGATCGAGAAAGAGGCTGTTTTTCCCGGTTTCATGCGGACCACCACGCAGTCGTGGAGCAGCGCGCCGGGCCCGAAACAGCACTCCATGTTGTCTCGGACCAGCACGAACTGGGTCAGGCCGGTCTGCTGGAAGCTCGGCAGGATGTAGCCGCGGATCCGGATCGGGGTCGTCTCCAGGCCTGTCACCCGGGTGGGCAGCAGGTCGCGGGAGAAGGGATCCCCCTTCTTGAGGTCGAGCTTGATGTCGTCGAACGAGATGTCGCGAGGAGCGGCCGGGCGGCTGGGCACGGGCGTTGACGCGGCCGGGGCTTGGACCGGGGCTTGGACCGGGGCTTGGACCGGGGCCGGTGGCACCGACTGGGGCTCGACTGCGGGCCGGTCGGCGCGTGCGATGGCGGGCGCGGGCCGAGACGTCACCTCAGTTGGCGGCCCGCAACCGACCAGGCAGCAGACGATCACGACGTGGCAGATCCGTTTATGGCAGCGCATATGGCAGTGCGCAGTCAGAACCCCGAGGCTATCTCGCAAAGGCATCCTCGAGGTGATAGAGCACGCCGCCATCCATACCGGGCGCGGCCATGGGGCGGATGACAAACCTGCCGGCGATCTTGGTGAGCCGGGACGAAAAATCGATCCCCTTGGGATGGCCGGGGTCTTTCAACTGCACGAGCACCCGATCGGTGATCTTGGGATTGCCGCCGAAGCAGCAGTCGCCTTGATCGCGGACGAGCAGGAACTGGGTGATGCCGGTCTGTTGCTTGCCCGGATACATGTATCCCTTGAGCAGCACGTTGCGACCGTCCATCGAGCGGGCGGATTCTGGCACCATATTGGACGGATCGCCGGGCAACGGCTGGAGCAGGCCGTAGTTGAGCCGTTCGTAGCCCTCCGGGAGTTCGGCGGCGTAGGCCCGCGACAGGGTGACGAGGCCTGCGATGAGCGACACTGCAGACAGCACGATCGCGCCGATGGCCAGGGGTCGTCCGGTAAACTCGTTGGGCCGCTGCGTGATCGTGCGGTAGGCCAGTGTGCCGAGCACCACGCCCAGGATCGGCACGACGACCATCGACCAGTCGAGAAACGCCAGCGGCGACAGGGCGGCTGCGACCGCGGCGGCAATCGCCGTGCCGGCGACGGCGCGGTAGCGGCCCTCCGCATCCTGACCATCGGCATGGTCGAGCGGTTCCTGTCCGGCGGTGTCAAAGAGACCTGCTGGCATGAGCTGTGTCTGTTAGCGGTCGGAAGGCCCGGATCCGGCAGCCCGCAGTCTCGACCACGAGACGACTGCGATCAGAAGCAGGACCGCGGCCCCGAGCAGCCATTTCGCACGATCGGAGCCGCCATTGGCGGGTGGGGGAGCGGAAGCCGGCGGAAGGGTGGGGCTGACTGCCTGCTGCTTCGACGGGTCGATCCCCGGAGCGTTGTCGGTGGCCTCTTCGTCGGCGAGCACCGCCGGTATGCGGGACGCGATGGCCGCTTCGGCTTCGGTGGCCGGCGGGGCTGGCATGGACGGCGCCGCTCCAGTGGGGGCAGCAGCCGACGCCCGGGCCATGCTGGGATCGCCCGGATCGCCGTCGTCGTCGTCGGCACCGGTTTGACCACTGCCAGTCGCTGTCGGAGTGGATGAGGTGTCGCCGGGCTTGGCCCCCACCGCTCCTGCAAAGGCCGCCAGCGTGGCGGCGCGGCGGACCGCCTCGGGATCGATTTTCTCGAGGGTGGCTAGTGCCGCGGCCGCCTGCGGCAGCGGGCAGGCCCGTAGATAGTTCACGATCGGTTCGCGGACGAAGATGTTGTCGGCCTCGGCCTTCTCGAAGAGTTCCACGAGTCGGTCGATCACCGACCAGTCCTGCCAGCGGGCGAGATCGGCGATCACCAGATCGGCAAGCTTCGGCTCCGCCAGAAGCAGCCGCAGCGATGCGAGCACGCGGTCCCGCGGCACGCTCTGCGACTCCTCACCGAGAAATCGCAGCGCCATCACCGCGGCATAGGTTTCGGTGAAGGGAATCTCGCGGCCGCGACGGTTCAGGAAGAGCTCGTCGATCAGATCGAGCCCGTCGGGCCCCTTGAGCGTGACATAACACGCGATCAGGGCGTCGAGGCCGCTGCGGACTTCCGCCTTCTCGGGGCCGAGTTCCTGATTGGCGAGGATCGCGCCAATGCGTTCGGCGTCGGCCTTGGTGCCGCAGGCACCGAGCATGGTGGCATAGAGCCGGCGGCGGTTGGCCTGCACCTTGGGATTTTCGATCCATCCGAGCAGTTGCGTCGGATCCATCCGGTCAGCGAGACCGCGAACGTCGGCGTAGGGGGCGACGGCAAACTCGTCATACGCGTCGCGGGCCAGCGTCTCGTCGGGGTCTTCGAGGTGCTGTTGAAAGAAGGCCAGACGATCGGGCCCCTTCTCGGGAAGCGTGGAAAGTTTTCGGAGGTATTGGACGGCCCGCTCGCTGACCGGGATCGGACTCGACCAGACGAGCTTCGGAGGCTCGATGCCCATGAGCAGGAAGAGCGTGCCCACCGGCTTCTCCTCCAGCAGGATCGTTTCGATCGGCGTGCCGTCGGCACCCGTGTGCCCGGCCTCGGCGATCAGGTCGGCCCCCTTGATCGCCTCGACGACGATGAACTTGCCCTTGGGCAGCGGCCCCTCGGCACGCGGTGACAGGGCGCCCGCCGGCGGCGGCTCCACAAGCCGGACGATCGCAGCTGCCTGGCTCTGCGCGATCTCCTGGGCGAACGTCAGCGACACGGCCGAACAGAATGGACAGGCCTGCGCCCGCTGTGCCGGTCCAATGAGGAGCCCGATCCCCAGCAGGGCCACGATCCAGTGTCGGAAGAGCATGTTTCGCATGGGCCTCATTCTAGCGGCAAACATGCTGCCAACACACGGGCGGGCGGCTGAAGGTGCCGGGCCAGCCCTCCCTTGGCCAAACCAGACGAGGGGTTGCCCGTGTCCTGGCGACGGCGTTGCTGACAAGCGAAGCCATGGATGGCGAAGCGCAGTCAGCATCGAGAGAGCGAAAGCCCGGAGGGCTGAAACGAACGTCCGGCGACAGGATACGGGCAACCCCGGAGCGAACGGCGTCAGGACGACAGCCATTTGGCGACGTCGGTGCGGTAGGCGGCCAGGGCGGGAATCAGGGCGGCCAGGATCGCCAGCACCACGAGGAACGGCACCAGGAGCAGTTCCGCCCCCGGGGCCGCCGAGAAGATGCTCGCGGAGACGCCGGCGTTGGTCGTGATCAGTGGGGCGATCGCCCCCACGAGCAGGTGCCCGAGCACCCAGCCGGCGAGCCCGCCGCCGACTGCCAGGAGCACCGCCTCGATCAGCACGACGGCGAGCACGTGCGACCGCCGGGCCCCGAGCGCCCGCATGATGGCGACGTCGCGGCTGCGTTCCAGCGACGAGCCCACCATGCTGACGAGAATTCCGATCGCCGAAACGATCACGACGAGCGTCGTCACCAGAAGAAGGAGCAGTTCCAGCGGCCGCACAAAGAGGTCGAGCAACTGGCGGATCTCGGCGATCGGCAGGGCGGCCTGCCCGTCGCGGCCCTCGTTGATCGCGGTCCGCAGGCCCATCGCCATCAGTTCCGGCGGCAATCCCGGCAGAGAGGCTGTATCGAGCAAAAGCGCAGTCACCTCCCGCTGCGCGAATGGCAGCGGTACGGGGGCCTGGTTTCCGTGGTCATGTGAGCCACCGGCATCCTCTCCGCGTGCTGCGTTCTGGTTTCCGCTCTCCCCACCCTCCACAGGCTTCGCGTGTCCGTCCTGGAGATAAAACCCCTCCATGTTGACGAACACACCCCGATCGACCGGCGTGTCGGTGCGGGCTAGGATGCCGGTCACCGTAAACGGATCATGCACCTTGCCATCGTCGGCACCATGCGTGGGGGCAAAGGGATCGCCCGGCTTGAGGCCGAGCTTGGCGGCCACAGTCGCCCCCAGCACGCCGCCGAAGAATTCGTCATCCCGAAAGTTTCGGCCGGCGGAAAAAGCGAAGGGCCGGCCGTCGCCGAGCGTGAGCCGGTCGAAGTAGGTCGTGTTGGTGCCGATCACGCGAAACCCGCGATAGTAGTCCCCCATGCAGATCGGCACGGCGGTCTTCGTGCTGGCGGCGAACGTGCCATCCACGCCGTCGGGCCGTTCGGCCGCGGGCAGGAACTGTTGGTAGAAGTCCCAGGAGATATTTTCGATCGGCTTGCTGATGAGGTAGACGCTGTTGAGCACCAGTTGGAGAGGGCTCCCCTTCGCGCCGACGATCATGTTGTATCCCAGACCGGAGCCCGACTCGAATGCCTGCTTCACGATGCCGCCGGTCACGAGTGTGGCCACCACGAGCGCCACGCCGAGTGCCAGGGAGAGGGCGGTGAGCAGGCTGGTGAGCAGCCGCTGCCGGATGTTGCGCCAGGCGATGCCGAGAAGGGTCATGAGCGATGCCCCGTGGCTGCGCGGTTGAAGTCTTCCAGGCGGATGCGACGAGGAAACTGCCCGGCCACGTCGGCGGCATGCGTCACGACCAGGAGCGCCACCCCCTGCTCGGTGCAGGTGGTCCGCAGGAGGTCGATCACCTGCTGCTGGTGGGCGGGATCGATGCTGGCGGTGGGTTCGTCGGCGAGCACCGCCCGGGGCCGGTTGGCGAGCGCCCGGGCCACGGCCACCCGCTGCTGCTGCCCGACGCTCAGTTCGGCCGGCTTGTGGTCGAGCCTGTGGCCAAGCCCCACGGCTTCGAGGAGCCGCATCGCCCGTGCGCGGTCGGGGCGGCCCGAGCCGAACGACATCGCCACGAGCACGTTTTCCAACGCCGTGAACCCGGGGAGCAGGTTGAACTGTTGAAAGACGAGGCCGAGCTTGTCGGCCCGCACGCGGTCGCGGCGGGCCTCGTCGAGCCGGGCGATGTCCTTGCCGTCGATGATCACCCGGCCGGCGTCGGGCCGCATGATCCCGGAGATCACATTGAGCAGCGTCGACTTCCCGGAGCCACTGCGGCCCTCCAGGGCGCAGTGTTCGTCCGCGGCGAGCTGGAACGAGTCGATGTCGAGGATGCTCACCTGCTCGCCGCCGGGCATCGTGAACGACTTGCGGACGCCGATGAGTTCGAGAACGGGTGTGACCATGGTCGGTATCGTATCCGGTGGGGGCGGTCGGTGGTCAAAAACGGGCGTTTTTGTCGGCCGATTGAGCGGCTGGAGCGCCGCGGTGTATATTCCGCCGCTCCCCTCAGAGCAGCCGCCCGTCCGCAGTGTCGCGGGGCGGCAGCGCTCGTTCGACGTCCCGCCTCAGGAGATTCGCCGTGTCCATTCGCGTCGGCATCAACGGTTTCGGCCGCATCGGTCGCCTCACCTACCGAGCCATCTTCGAAAAATACGGTCTCAACGGCGACGTCCAGGTCGTGGCCTTGAACGACCTCACCGACGCCAAGACCAACGCCCACCTGCTCGAGTTCGACTCGAACTACGGACCCTTCAAGGGGCACGTCAGCTACGAGGGCAACGATCTGGTCGTTGACGGCCACAAGATCAAGGTGTTCGCCGAGAAGGATCCCGGTGCCATCGACTGGAGCTCGCAGGACGTGCAGGTGGTGGTGGAGAGCACCGGCTTCTTCACCGACGCCACGAAGGCGGTCGCCCACAAGCGGGGCAGCGTGAAAAAGGTGGTGATCTCGGCCCCGGCCAAGAATGAAGACCTGACGATTGTGCTGGGCGTCAACAACGAGATGTACGACCCCAAGAAACACCACGTGATCTCGAACGCCTCCTGCACCACCAACGGTCTGGCCCCGGTGGCCAAGGTGTTGCACGAGACCTGGGGCATCGACCGTGGCCTGCTGACCACCGTGCATGCCTACACCAATTCCCAGAAGACAGTGGACACCGCGGCCAAGGATCTCCGCGATGCCCGGGCTGCTGCTCTCAACATCGTCCCGTCGAGCACCGGTGCGGCACGGGCCGTGGGCCTCGTGATCCCCTCCCTGCAGGGCAAGTTCACCGGCATGGCCTTCCGTGTTCCGGTCGCCACGGTCAGTGTCGTCGACTTCACGGCGTTGCTCGGCAAGGAGGCTTCTCCCGCCGACATCAATGCCGCGATGAAGAAGGCTGCCGAGGGCCCGCTCAAGGGGATCCTGCGGTATACCGACAAGGAGCTGGTCTCGACCGACCTGAAGGGCGATCCCCACAGCTCGATCTTCTCGGCCGTTGATACGATCGGCCTGGGCAACTTCGTGAAGGTGGTCAGCTGGTACGACAACGAGTGGGGCTACTCCAATCGCGTCGCCGACCTGCTGAACTTCCTCGAGGACAAGGGCCTGTAAGGCCTGCTCGTCAAGCGTTTCGTTACGGGGCGTCGCCGGACTGCTGCTGTGGCTTCACCGCCACGGTGCAGTCGGTCTGGAATGCCGCGGCTTCGAAGGTGGTGAGCGCTACCTGCACCCGCACGTGTTCCCCTCGGGGCGGCGGCCCCGGCCACCGGAGCACGAAGTGCAGGCCGCGGTTCCGCGTCGTACGTCGGAAGTGGCCGATCGCCTCGCGGGCAGGAATATCCCAGCGTGCCACCGGCCCCTCACCGGTCGGCCCGCCTGGATCAAAGACCGAGATCGACACATCGCCAGCCGCGGGAACGAGTCGCTCATCACCGTCCCGCGGTTCGATGACGATGGCCAGTCCATCACTGATGCCGTCACCATTCCCGTCGAAGCAGGCGGTTCGTGCCGAGTTGACGACCAGATGTGAAATGCGACCGGCGTCGGCGAGGCTTTCCTCGTGAGAGAGCTGGCGGCCCGTCGGCGGCTCCGCGGCTGGATCGGCCCATGGAGTGATCGGCCGCGCCGTGGCGTCGATCGCCATTGGGGCGGGAGCAGCGACGCCGGGATCGACCGTGGCCACCGCAGCTGATGCCGGTGCGGCCGACGACGACGCGCCCGGGGCCCCGCTGCCGGGAAACCGCGGTACGGCTGGAAGCGGCGGGATGCCGTCGAGTTTCGGCGGGGCTACCGTTCCCGGCGCAGGCAGGCCGGCCGGAGGCGGAGTCATGCTGGCCGGAGGCGGAGTCATGGATCCACCGGCCGGAGGCCGGACTCCGGGGATGTCGATTGCTGGCGGTGCGAGGAGGGGCTGGCCCGGCCCGCTGCGGGCTGCCGGGGCGGTCTGGCCGCCGGGAAGGCTAAGCCCACGACGAGGGGTGGCCACATCGGACTCGGCGAACCCGAGCTGTTTCTTCAGGCTCGAGTTCTCCCCGGCTGTCCGCTCCAGCCTCGCACATTTGTCCTGCAGTTCGTCCTGCAACTGATAGATCTGATCCTCCTGCATCCGCAGTTCGCGCTCGAGCAGTTGCTGGCTGAGGTCGCTTCTGCAGCCAAGGCAGCAAAGCGCGACGCCCATCATCGCGAAGATGGGGCGGAAATGCGGGATGAGCTCCGCGAAAACGGCAGCGGTCAAGCCTCTGAACCGTGTCATGACGCGCCTCCTTGCGCCTCATTCCTGGGTCTCTTTGCAGCCATCGCGGGCCGCCACCATCCGATCACTGTTCCGTCAGGCGTCAGCCGACTGTCTTGTCGGTCGGCATGCGGTCGATCACCTCATCGATCAGCTTGTATTCGAGCGCCTCCTGCGCCGACATGAAGCGATCGCGATCCGTGTCCTGCTCGATCTTTTCCAGGGGATGCCCCGTGTGCTTGAGCAGGATCGCGTTGAGTTTGTGCTTGATGTTCTTGAACTCCTTGGCATGGATCATGATTTCCTCTGCCGTGCCTTCCATGCCCGCCAGCGGTTGGTGGATCATGATCCGCGCGTTGGGCAGCGCCCGCCGCTTCCCCTGCGCGCCGGCGGTGAGCAGCACCGCGCCCATCGACGCGCACTGGCCGATGCAGTAGGTGGCGACGTCGCAGGTCACGAACTGCATCGTGTCGTAGATGGCAAGGCCGGCCGTGACGCTACCGCCAGGCGAGTTGATGTAGAGGTGAATGTCCGATTTCGGGTCGTCGGACTGCAGAAACAGTAGTTGGGCGACGATGGCGTTGGCCACCTCGTCGTTGACCTGCGAGCCGAGAAAGACGATGCGATCCTTCAGCAGGCGGCTGTAGATGTCCATCGCCCGCTCTTCGCGGCCACTCTTTTCGATGACGAACGGGATCAGCGGCATGGGGGGCTTCTCGGCGGAGGCTGGAACGGGGAGGGGGAAGAGGACGGGCCGGATCGGCCCGGGTTGGGACCGGGATCGGAAGGCTAGTCCTTGCTTTCGTCTTCCGCCGCAACCGGCGGCTTGGTGAGAACGTCGTCGACCAAGCCATACTCCTTGGCCTCGATGGCTGTGAGATAGCGGTCGCGGTCGGTGTCTTTGGCGATGCGGTCGATGGGCTGGCCGGTGTGCTGGGCCAGGATCTCATTGAGGATCGCGCGAGTCTTGATGATCTCGTCAGCCTGGATTTCGATGTCGCTCACCTGCCCGCCGACCTGGCCGTAGGGCTGATGGATCATCACCTTCGCGTGGGGAAGGGCGAATCGTTTCCCCTTCGCTCCGCCGGCGAGCAGAACGGCGCCGCCGCTGGCCGCGAGCCCCACGCAGTAGGTTGCGACCTGGCAGGAGAGAATCTGCATCGTGTCGTAGATCGCCATCGTGGCCGTCACGCTGCCGCCGGGCGAGTTGATGTAGAAGTGGATGTCCTTGCGGCGGTTTTCACTCTGCAGATAGAGCAGTTTCATCACCAGTTCGTTGGCGTTGCCGTCGTAGATCTCCCCCTGCAACAGGATAATCCTGTTTTCCAGCAGGAGGTCGCCCAGCGTCATCTGCCGCTGCCGTTGGTAGTCGCGCGAGGCGCTCGAGGCCTGCGGACTGGAGGCCTGCGGAACACTGGCCCGCGGATCGAAGGAACGATTCAACATGTCAGGTCTCGGTTGGGCTGAGAAAATCGGCTGTGGTAGGTGACACAATGCCGGGGTGACACGGTGCTCGACGGCAGAGGGTGGATGCAGGCATCCGGCCCGCAACTCACGACCGCCGCGGGTTGCCGGCATCCGGCTGGGTGGCGGTCGGGATTTCCTCCTCGCCGACGACGGAGCCGCAGACCGCATGGTCCACCGCCTCGGCGTCGCGTTTTTGGAACTCGAAAGGGGTGTCGGTGAACTTCGCGTGGGACGTGATCAGATCGATGGTCTTCCGCTCGATGATCTGGTTGCGGAGCACGTCCATCAGCCCGCGCTTCTCGAGGTTGGCCCGTACGCGACGCGGCGATTCGCCCGACTGAGCGGCAATAGCACGAATCTCCTCGTCGTAGTCGGCCGCGGCATCGGCGATCGACTGGTCTTCGGCGATCCTCTCCAGGATAAAGTGCTCCTTGAGGGCCGCGGCCGTGCTGCCCATGACCGACTGCCGCAGTTCGTTGACGTGCCGACGGATGGAATCGTCATCGAAGCCACTCCGACGCAGTTCGAGGATCGACCGTTCCAGTTCCCGCAGGCTCTGGCGACGGAGCAGATCCGGGGGCAGATCCCAGCTCGCCGAGGCTGTCAGCGCGCTCGACACCTGCTGCCGAACCTGCCGCCGACGGTGCCATTCAAGCTGGTTTTCCAGCTGCTTTCGCACGGCCGCCCGGAGGTCATTCGGCGACTCGAATGAGCCGATTTCATCGAGCAGTTCGGGTGTCAGCTCCGGCAGTTCGAGGTGCTTGACATCCACAACAGTCAGTTCGAGCGAGACATCCTTTCCGCGGAGCGACTCGACGGCCGCCTCGTCCGAGACCTTGATCGTGGCGGTCACCGGCGTGCCGGTGCGGGCCTTGGCGACGAGTTTGTCAAAACCTTCCAGTTCGGCGTCGGCGAAGGAGAGCTTGGGCCGCACAATCAACTCGAGATCGGTGGCCTCCGAGAGCACCTTGTCGCCGTCGAGAAACCGCAGGTTGGCCACGATCAGGTCGCCCGGCTTGGCCGAGCCTTCGTGGGGCACGAACCTCGCCCGTTCCCGCAGGAGGTTGGTGAGCGACTCTTCCACGTCGTCGTCCGAGATCGTGCGGGAGGGTCGCCGGATCGACAGACCCTTCCATTCGGGCAGGTCGAACTCCGGTCGCACCTCGATCTTGAACTCGAACGTCATCGGCCCATCAGCCGGCACCAAGACCGCATTGACGTCAAGTTCGGGTTCGCTAATGGGGGAGAGTTTCTCCTGCTCCGATACCTGCGTCATGGCGTCGGCCAGCAGTTTGCTGCGGATCTGGTCGGAAAGCTCCGACTTGAAGCGGCTGCTCACGAGCCGCCGCGGTGCGCGGCCGGGCCGGAATCCGGGCAGCATCGCGGCGGGCATCATTTCGCCGATCGCATCATCGCGGTAGCGGTCGATGTCTTCCCGCGGGATCGATACCCGCACCCGTCGCTCGCAGGCCGAAAGTTTGTCGATGGCAACGCCGAGTTTCAGGGCCTGAACGGCCGCATCGTCGCCAGCGGAATCAGGAGTTGCCAGGGCGGTCGCGGACGGATCACTGGAAGAAGACATGGCTGGTTCCGACGGGAGCGGGAGAGCTGTGCAAAAACGGGCGAACGACGGTCGCTCGCAGCAGATTCGACCGACCCCGCACCGACTTCTCGAGGAGGTCGACCAGGGACAGTGCCGTCTGGCCGGCTGGAATGGGAAAGAAACAGAGAGCGGGTGATGAGATTCGAACTCACGACAACCACGTTGGCAACGTGGTGCTCTACCAACTGAGCTACACCCGCAGGAATGTGCCTCGACGATCTCGCGACGTCCAAAAATCGGGACGGACTCGAGTTGCCTAGGAACGCAGGATTATAAGGGCCCCGGAAGTGGCCGCAAGGTCATCCTCTGGGGAAACCGGGTTTCCTGGGGGGGATGGGAGGTTGCGTTTGGAAACCACCGTCGCCGGATTACGATTTTCTCCGAACTCCCGAATCAGGCATTTTTGGTCGCCGGTTCACGCCGCGGCACACAGACCCCTCCGTTGTCATGGTCGTTGGTCATGGTCGTTCGCTTTCACGTCGTCGCCCCTGTCGCCAACAAGCGGACGTTTACCGTGCGGCTGCCGATCCTGCTCGGCCGCGGCGAAGAGGCCAAGTTTCGGATCCAGCATGATTTGGTCAGCCGCAGACACTGCGAGTTTTTCGAGTGGCATGGACAGGTGTGTGTCCGTGATCTGGGGTCCACCAACGGCACGTTCCTCAACGACGAACAGATGCCTGCGAGCACCCAAACCGTTGTTCCCCCCGGCGGCATCGTGCGAGTGGGCGGACTTTCCTTCGCGGTGGAGTATCAGCCGCTGACAGCCCCCCGAGCCACCGCGGCTGGCGAAGACCATCGCCATCAGGATGGCCCTGATACGGCGGAGAGCCGCGTGGAGGGGAGCAAAGAGTCTCCCTCGCAAGAGCGATCAGGCTTCCAGGTGGTACACGAAGAAGAAACCCCTCCGGCTCCGGCGGACATCCCGGATGTCTCCGACGATGAACAGCTCAACAACTTCTTCAAGAGTCTCAAGTAGCCGCCGCGACATTCCCTCGCTTGCGCGTCGGGCTTGGATGGGGGTTGGGCGGATTCCCTCGCTCGCGCGTCGGGCTTGGATGGGAAAAACGAGGCTTGTGCTCCCGCCGGTTTATTTGGCCGGCCGTTTCGGCCCGCGGTTTTTGGTCGGTGGTGTCACGGGATTCGCCAACGTGATCGAGAGCGTCGTGGCCTGGAGTTGGCCCTTTTGGATGTAGAGCCCCTCCACCTCGACCTCATCACCCGGGGTCGCCAGCGTGTAGTTGGTCGTCCTCACCAGCAATTCGGTTTCAGGTGGGACTGTGATGTCAAATCGATCCCTGCCCGCCTGCACTGTGACCACATCGTCGGCCACGAGCTTGATTGGACCAGAGACCAGATAGGTGCCGGCCTCTCGCTTGCCCGGCACCCGCTTGGCACCAGGCTCGGCGAGGCCCAGGCCACCGGCGACCACGCCCGGCAGGCCGCCGCCGGGAAACGTGATCTGGGCCGCGGGGGCCGCGACTTTGCCGAATTCATCGAGCATCAGGGAGCACGACACAAACTGTCCCGGCTGCAGCATCTCGCGGGCCGCGGTGCCGACCACCGAGACCCGAGCATTCGGTGCCGGCACCACATTCCAGAACTCGCCCCCCTTCAGTCGCAGGCGGATCATGCCGGGCATCACGGCGTCCACCGTGCCCTTGCCGTCTTCGGCGGAGAGCGTCTTTGGCTGCGGCCTCGGCTGGGCCACGGCTGGGCTCGGCCAGGCGGTCACGGCCAGCAGACCGCCTGCGAATACGGCCCAGCGAGAAGATGGGGTGGGCCTTCGAGACAGCCGCATCTGGCGATTCCTCCGTGTGCCGACAGCAGTTGCATCTGAGATGATGCCGCGAGCCCGGCGGCAAATTATATATTCAGGGGTCCCTTCCCCGAAGCCCCTGGCCCATCAACCGCCATGACCGACCCAGCCCGCCGTGTGACCGTTCTCGATCTCGCGGCCGCCAAACGCGACCGCCGTCCATGCACGATGGTCACGGCGTACGACTGGCCGACCGGCCAGTTGGCCGATGCCGCAGGCGTGGACTGTGTGCTTGTGGGAGACAGCGTGGCGATGGTGGTTGCCGGTCGCTCCTCTACCATCCCCGCCACGCTCGACCAGATGATCTACCACGGTGAGATCGTCTCCCGCGCCGTGTCGCGGGCGATGGTGGTCGTTGACCTGCCATTTCCGTTGCAGCATCTGGGTGTGCGGACGGCGGTCGAGTCGTGCGGCCGGATCCTCAAGGAGACCGGTTGTCAGGCCGTGAAGCTCGAGGGTACCGCCGGTCAGGCGGACGTGATCGCCGGGATCGCGGCCGCCGGCATTCCGGTGATGGGGCACGTCGGCCTCCGCCCGCAGGCCGTGCACCAACTCGGCGGCTACCGGATGCAACGGGACATCGACCGGCTGACGGCCGATGCGGAGGCCGCGGCCCATGCCGGCGCGTGTGCCGTCATCCTCGAATGCGTGCCACAGGAGGTCGCTGCGACGATCACGCGATCGCTCACCGTGCCCACCATCGGCATCGGGGCGGGCCCGCACTGCGACGGACAGGTGCTCGTGATGCACGACCTCATCGGCCTCTCGACGGGCAGGGTGCCCCGGTTCGTGAGAGCCTACGCCGACGTCAAGACCTCGATTGGCGACGCGCTCGCCCGCTGGCGGCAGGATGTTGAGCACTACCGTTTTCCAGGCCCGGGCGAGACGCTCGGCTGAGAGTGCGGCGTCGGGTGCAGTCGAGCCTTACGGCAGTACGACCTCGTCGGAGATGACCACCGGCCGACTGCTGGTCACCGATGCAGGGGTAGGCATGCCCGCGCTTGGGCCAGGTGAGCCGCCCGGGCCGACAGGGAGCGACCCTGCTCCGGCCGGCACACCCGGCGACATGATCGTCCCCGAATGCATGCCGCCCTCGACGACGCCACCCTGACACGAGTTGCAGTTGTCGCCCGCCATGCCCGCCATCGGCGACCCGACCACATGGTCAGCACCGCCGCCGCACGGAGCCCCCTGGCACGGCGCTTGCTGGCCGCAGGGACGCATGGCAGGAGCCGCCGCCGGCATAGCCCCCGGTGGCACGAATCCGGGCGGCAGGTGCCCGAAGAGTTTTTCGTACTTCCAGACTTCCAGCGCGATGTATTTCTCCGTCATCGACTTGCAGCCGGACAGACTGGCTACCGCGATTACCATCACCACTGGAAGGCATCGCGCCGCTGCACGGTACCAGACATTAACACGCATCGAAGGCATCTCCTTGCCGGGGTCAAGCGGATCGCGACCGATAGTCGTCGCGATCCAAACAAAACTACCCCACGCCAGAGGCGCGGCAAGGAAACCCGGAATGCATCTGGGCGGATCGGATCACGCCGCCGTGAAGCTGTGCGGGTCATGCCGAAACGCACGACCCGGCGACGCATTTCGCGGGGAGACGGCCGACATGCCATCAGCCCTTTCGATGGCGGATGCGGGCTCGCATGCGGCGCTTCTTCTGACCCAACTTGCGGCGGCCCTTGCCGGTTTTCTTGACTCCCATGCTTTCCTCCAGGTGGTAACTGATCCAGAATCTGAGGAAGGTTGTAAGATGGGTTTCCTAGTGATTGCAAGCACCAACCCGCATCACGCGTGGCTGCGGCACGGCTTCCGGTCGTGCCACCGGCGGCTGCGCCCCGGTCGCGGTCCGTCCGCATGATCGTATTTTTCCCCACCTACGCGCGGCGTCTTCCCGGTGAAAAGCGGTGGCAGGCCACCGTTGCCGGCATGATCTCCCGTCCGTTGCCCCCGAAGAGCCATCGCCGCAGTCTGGCGGTTGGGGTGATCAAGCGGCTGCTGGATCTCGATGAAACCCACCTGCAGTCGGAGGTGTTTCAGCGGCGGGCAGACGCCTTCCTTTTCCAGCGGGTGGCGGGCGAGCGGGTGAGCATCACGCTTGGTGGGCGGAGGATCGATGCTGGACAGTCCGACCGGGTTGGGCATTTTCAGCACCTGATCGAACTGGATGATGCGGATGTCGATGCCCTCGCCGAGGCGAGCGGCTCCGCCGGAAAGGGCGGCGGGTGCCGTTGGCTCTCCTACGCTGCGGCGATTCCATCCGACGCCGATGGCGGCGTCGATCTGACGGCGTCGGCTGCGGCCGCGACGGGCTCGATCCAAGTGATCGATGAAGATGGCCTGTCGGTGATCTCCGACATCGACGACACGGTGAAGGTGACGAACGTCGCAAACCGGAGGGAACTCCTCGCCAACACGCTGCTGCGTGAGTTTTCAGCCGTACCTGGCATGGCGGAAATCTACCGTCACTGGCAGGAGTCGGGCACCGCCTTTCACTATGTGTCAGCGAGTCCGTGGCAGTTGGCCAATTGCCTGGGCGGATTCCTGCGTGACGCCGGCCTCCCGGCGGGGTCGATGCACCTCAAACTCTTCCGTCTCAAGGATTCCACACCGCTGGGTCGGCTGCCTTCCCGCAAGCGTTCGAAGCGTCGAAGCGTCGAAAACATCGTCGCTGATTTTCCCAGACGGAGGTTCCTGCTGGTGGGTGACTCCGGCGAACGCGATCCGGAGGTCTACGCCGAGGTGGCCCGCCGTCATCCCGACCGAGTGGCGGGCGTCGCCATTCGGCAGGTGGAGGGAAAGCAGTCGTGGGACAAGGTGCGGGCGCGGCTCGAGCGGCTTGCCCGGCGGGTTCCCGGCGGTCGCTGGCATGTGTTCACCGATCCGGCAGAACTCGCCGCCATCGAGCCAGGCGGCTGACTGCCGCTGGAAAAGCCGGCCCGCGGGGGAACCTAGGCGGGCGGCACCTGGCGGCGGTTTCGCCTTGGTCGTCGGTGGGACTTCTGTTACGGTCCCCGCCTCCGTGTGCCGTAGAGGGCATGCGGGACACCCAGGGGCTGAACGTCCATGCAGATCGAAGCGTTGCGATCCGTGCCGCTGACGACCATCGTGCGGCTGGTTCTGTCGTGGTTTCTGCTGGCTGGCTGCGGGGCGTCAGCAGCGCAGGCCGCCGAGGAGCGCGGGTTTCGTGTGGAGAGCGAGGTCTTCGCCAACAACGCGGAGGAGCCGATCGCGCGGAGCCTGACGCTGTTTCGCGACGGGATCGCCTGGGACTTTCTCGAGCCTGCCGCGTCCAAGGGGGGCGGCGAAGCGGCTTGCGAGATCGTGCTTCATGATCCCGCCCGCGAGCGGGTTGTGCTCGTCGATCCGGCACGCAATCTGAAGACCCACATCGATTCGATCCGGCTCGAGCGGCTGAGCGTGTCGCTTGCGTCGTGGGCGAGAAAGTCGGACGACCGGCTGGTGCGGTGGGCTGGAGGCCCCGACTTTGGCGAGGGGATGACGGAGTCAGACGACCGCATCGAGCTGGTGGGGCCGCGGGTCCGTTATGCGATCGAGTTTGCCACACCGCCGACACCGGAGGCGGCCGGCCTCTATCGGCGGTTTGCCGACACGGCGATTCTGCTCAAGGCGCTGGTGCGTCCCGGTGGCCTGCCGCCGTTTCCGCGGCTGGCCATCAATCGCCGCGTGGCGGCGGCGGGTGGCATTCCAACCGAGGTGTCACTCGAGATCGACTCGCGGGTAGCGCTGGTTACTGGCCGTGCCGACAGCCTGCGGTGCGTGCACAAGTTTCATCCCCGACTCCTCGCCGGCGACCTCTCGCGGATCGAGGAGGCGGAGAGCCGTGTGGCCGTGGCCACGCAGGTCGAACTCGCCGAGTTCGCGGCCACGCCGGCGGCGGACGTCGAGTAATTTGCCCCGCCACCATCGGGTGCTGCGGATGTGACTCCCGCGTAGCGTTGTGTGAGGCCACCGGCATTTCCCTTGCTTGCGCTGCGGGCTTGGATGAACAAGCGGGCTTGGATGAGGGTGGGTTCTCATGAGGGTGGGTTCTCATGGAAGCCCGACGCGCGAGCGAGGGAATCCGCGCCGCGGGCTCTTTCTTGAATCAGCTTTTGCAGACGGCGGAACCGCTGCCCTGCGAGCAGGCCGCACCACAGGCCCGCGCTGCACAATGCGTCCAGTCGGTGTCTGCCGGAGTGCGGCCAAGAAAGTCTGCCTGACCGGACGATGTTTCCCTTGTTGCAAAGTCAGCCGACTCGACTCAGATCTCGCAGGACCGTGGTCAGTCAGGAAACCGCGCGGGAGCGGATCATGGTCGAAGCACAGTTGACATTTGTATAGCACATCCATACATTCATTTCCACACATTCATTTGGAACGGAGGCCCTCGATGCTGGTGCTGTCCCGCAAGCAGAACGAACGGATTCGGGTTGGGGATTCAGTGGTGGTCACGGTGGTCCGCGTGAGTGGCGACAAGGTCCGGATCGGGATCGAGGCACCGCCGGACGTGCGGGTGCTGAGGGATGAGTTGGAGCTGGAGTTGCCCGGGGATGTGACCCTGGAAACGTCCGCTGAACTACCGATCCCGCGGTTATTGGGGCTGACGGGCTAGAGGTGGTTTCAAAACCTGGGGGGAACGGCTCCAATCTGGTTCCGGACTTCGAAGGCTTCGGCGGCCACGGAGTCCGCTGTTGCCACGAAGGAATTGGTGTCCGTCCCCCCGCTGGCGGCTGGAATGGTGTCGCCCGGTATGTCGGCGTGTGTATCGCCCAAGTTGTATCGGACAAGTTGTATCGGACAGGGTCTGAAACGCGGCTGAGCATGGGTGGCCTCCTGTCGTGAAGCAAACATCGTGGCGGCGACTGCGAAGCACCCTGCTGGCCTGCCTGGGTGGTCTGGGGCTGCTGCTCCTCGTCGTCGCGGCACTGTTGAAATACGAGCCCGGTTTCTACCGGGAGCTTGTGAGCCCCGCCGCGATGGCCGCCGGGAACACGGTGGCCGGCGGAGGCGTTGACGCTGTCGAGGCTTTGGCGCGGCGGGCGGTCACAAAGGCCTCGGCATGGCATGCCTCCATCTCGCGGTCGGGCGGCTGGGAGACGGCCGTGACCGCCGACGAACTCAATGCTTGGCTGGCGGTAGACCTGCCGCGGAATCATCCGCGCTGGCTGCCGCCGGGCGTCTCCCAGCCACGGCTGGTGTTTCGGTCCCGGCATGTGGTGCTGGGCGCACGGGTGGGCTATGGGCCGCTGACGGCCGTGGCCTGGCTCGATGGCGAAGTTTTGCTGCGGGATGTCAACCATCTGGCGATCGTGTTGGAGCAGGCGTGGTTGGGGGCGATTCCCGTCCCGCGGACGCCGATTCTGCGGGAACTCGCCCGCCGGATCAGCAAGCTGGGGATGGTCGCTGACCTACGGATGCTGGACGGACGGATGGTGCTCATGGTCTACATACCATCGACGCACGATGCGGGAGCTACGAGCTACTGGCTGGAGTCACTGTCGATCGGTGACGGCGAACTGCTCATGGCCGGTGAGACACGCTCATCACACGACATCCGCGAGCGTCCGACCCCGCCGTCTTCCTGACCCGATCACCGCTCGAACACCACCTCTGTCATACGCCCCATCATCAGTCCACTCCAGCATCAATCATTCGGAGATCCCATCATGGCACCACAGCACAACGCTCCCCACGACGGAGCCAGCATCACTTTTCTTGGCGCGGCGGGTACGGTGTCGGGTTCTCGTCATCTGCTCGATGTGGGCGGCTCCCGCGTGCTGGTCGATTGCGGCCTGTTTCAGGGTGAGAAGCATCTGCGCGAGCGGAATTGGGACCGTTTTCCAGTGCCTGCCGACACGATCGACGCGGTCGTGCTCACGCACGGTCACATCGACCATTCGGGCTGGCTGCCCCGGCTGGCCCGGGAGGGATTCAAGGGCCCCATCCTCACCTCTCCCGCCACGGCCGACCTGCTCGGGCTGCTGCTCTACGATTCTGCCAAGTGCCAGGGCGAGGATGCCGCGTATGCCAATCGCAAGGGCTATTCGAAGCACCAGCCAGCCTTGCCGCTCTACGACGAGAGGGATGTCGATCGTGCGTTGCGGCTGGTAAAGGCGGTGGCCCGCGACACCTGGTTCGAGCCGGCACCGGGAATCCGGTGCCGTTTCCACGATGCCGGTCACATGCTCGGCAGTTCGTTCATCGAAGTGGAGGTGACCACGGACGCCGGCCTGCGGCGGCTCGTCTTTTCGGGGGATGTCGGCCGCTACAACGCGCCGCTCTACCACGATCCCGTGCCCGCTCCCGCCTGCGACTACCTCGTCTGCGAGAGCACCTATGGCGACCGCGATCACTCCGCAAGCCGACCGCTCGACGAGTTGGAGGCGGTCACGAAGGAGTCGTTGGCCAGGGGGGGCATGATGCTCGTGGCATCGTTTGCGATCGGCCGCTGCCAGCAACTCGTCTACCTGTTCCGCACGCTGATAGCCGCCGGTCGCCTGCCCGAGGTGCCGATCTGGGTCGATTCACCGATGGCGGTCGAGGCAACGGAAGTATTCCGCCGGCATGTGGCCGAGCACGATTTCACGGAGGCGAGGATGGCCGGCGTGGCCGAGGCAATGGCCTCGCCGTTTGTCCGCATGGCGAAGACGGCGGCCGAGTCGAAGGCGATCAACGCCCACGAAGGGCCGGGGATCGTGATCGCCTCCAGCGGCATGATGAATGGTGGCCGCATCCTCCATCACCTCGCCCAGCGGCTGCCCGATCCTCAAACGACAGTGCTGGTGGCGGGCTTCCAGGCGATTGGCACGCGGGGCCGGTCGCTCATTGACGGGGCCAAATATCTCCGCATCCACGGTCGCGACATTCCGGTCAAGGCGGTCGTGCGGCGGGTGGACGCCCTCTCGGGCCATGCCGACCGTCGCGAGATCGGTCGCTGGGTGTCCGGCATGCCTGCGCCCCGAAAAACATTCCTCGTCCATGGCGAGCCGCCTGCCGCCCGCGGCATGGCCGATTTCCTGCGGGAGACCCGCGGCTGGGATGTGGAAATCCCAGCCATCGGCACTGTGGCCCGGCTGGATTCCTGAATTGTTTCAACGAGAATCGCGTTCCAGGTAGCGACGGCAGGGAGTACGACAATGGCGAAGACACCAAAGACCTCCAAGACACCCGCAGCGAAGACACCGCGGCAATCGGCACCGGCTCCCGCCACGGGACCGGTCGCAGCTGGGCGCGTTCCCGTCGGTGAGCCCAGCTCACGGCCCAAGGCCTGCAGCATCCTGCCCGACACCACGCTCGGCGACGACGTGGCCTTGGTCGCGGAAAACATGGAGAAAATCCTGTCCTCGCCCAGCTATAGCCTGGCCCAGGATGACCGACACCTGCTCGACAAGGCCGAGATGCGTGGCGTGCGGATGCTGCTCGAACTGGGTAAGCCAGAACTGGCCCTTCAGGCCGACAGCATCACCTCCACGGTGATCGTGTTTGGCGGTACGCAGATCGTGGAGCGGCCGGCGGCAGAGCGGCGGCTGTCGGAGGCTCGCCGCGCCATGGCGCGGGCGCAGAATACAGCCGCCGTCCCGGCGTCGGCGATGGCTTTGGAGGGGCTCGCCCGCGAGCTCAAGCGGGCAGAACAGCTCCTCGCCTACTGCCGCTATTACGATGCGGCCCGTGAGTTTGCCCGATTGGTGTCGATCGACAACCAGTGCGACGACAAGCGTGACTACGTGATCATCACCGGCGGCGGGCCGGGCATCATGGAAGCGGCCAACCGTGGCGCGTTCGATGTCGGATGCAAGTCGATCGGCCTCAACATCAAGCTGCCCAGCGAGCAGCAGCCGAATCCGTTCATCACGCCGGAACTCTGCTTTCAGTTCAAGTATTTTGCGCTGCGAAAGTTTCACTTCATCCTGCGGGCCGCCGCCGTCGTGCTCTTTCCAGGCGGCTTCGGTACGCTCGATGAGATGTTCGAGACGCTCACCCTGCGGCAGACGCACCGCATGCAGCCGGTGCCGATCATTCTGTTCGGTCGCGACTATTGGTCGAAGGTGATCAACTTCCAGTTTCTCGCCGACAGTGGTGTGATCGCAGACGAGCACCTCAAGCTCTTCAGCTACGCCGAAACCCCCGAGGAGGCCTGGCAGCAGATCCTCGACTTCCATGAGACGATGAAGACGCAGGCGTAGGTGATCAAGATGCCGACCAGGTCGACCTGGTCGACCAAGTCGACCTGGACGACAGGGCTGAACGGCCGCTGCTCCCCCATACGCTTTCCCGGAGACGCTTGATGCACGAACCACTTGCCTTCATCCCCGGAGCCGTGGCGCAGACGGGCCGCGTGGCGCTGGTCACGGGTGGTGAACGAGGCATGGGAGCGGCGGTCGTGCGAGCATTGGCCTCGCGCGGCTATGCCGTGGCGATCCACGCCCACGGGTCGCTCCAGGAGGCCCGTTCGCTGGCGGATCAGCTCAATGCGGCCGGCGTGCCGAGTCTGGCCGTCACGGCGAACCTCCGCGACGAGGGGCCGGTGCGGGCAATGGTGCAACGCGTGGCCGATCACTTCGGTCGCATCGATGCGGTCGTGACCTGCGCCGCGATCCGGTATGCCGGACCTCTGGAAGAGGTAACGGCCGACGACCTACGGACCCACTTCGACATCAACTGCGTGGGCACGTTCGTCGTAGCACAGGAGGCGGGGGCCTTCATGGTCCGCCAGACCGAGGGCGGCTGCATCGTCACGTCGGCTGATTCAGCGATGGACCACCCCACAACCGGTGCAGCCGCCTTCCTGCCAAGCCAAGGGGCGATTCCCGCCATGACGCGGAGTCTGGCGGTGGAGTTTGCTGCCAGCAATCCGCGGGTGCGGGTCAACTGCGTGTTCGCAGACACGACGCTTCCTGGCGGGGGGACTCCCGAACACGTGGCCCATGCGGTCCTGTTTCTCATTGAAAACGATTTCGTCAGCGGCCTCTGCCTGCCGGTGGACGGCGGCCACCCGTCAGCGAAAGGCTCGGTTTCCTAGCCGATTCTTCCTCATCGATTCTTCCTCATCATGGCAGGCGGATCGTGAACGTGCTGCCCACGCCCGGTTCACTCTCCACGGCCACCGTGCCGCCGTGGGCCTGCACGATGTGCTTGACGATCGACAGGCCCAAACCCGTGCCGCCGAGCTTGCGGCTGCGGGCCTTGTCCACGCGGTAGAACCGCTCGAAAAGCCGTGGCAGATGCTCGGCCTCGACGCCACAGCCCTCGTCGCGAACCGTGATGACCACGGCCCTAGAGCGTTCCGTTGGTGCCGTCTCGACGCCGACCGTGATCCAGATCGTACGGCCTGGATCGCTGTACTTGATGGCATTGTCAACGAGGTTGATCAGCGCCTGCTCCAAGAGCGGCGCGTTGATCTCCGCCTCGATGTGAGGATCGCAGGAGACATCGAGTTGGATAGAGCGGTCGCTGGCCCGTGGCAGGCAGTCGACTGTTACGGCGGAGAGCAGATCGGCCAGCAGCACCGCCTCGCGCGGCAGGTTGCCTGTGCCTTCGCTCTGTTCGATCCGGGAGAGAGCCAGGAGATCTTCGATGATCGACGCGAGCCGGTCGGCCTGCCTCGCGATGATGCTGAGAAATCGCCTCTGGTCGGCCGGGTCATCGCCCGCCCCATCGAGCAACGTCTCCACGAAGCCCTTGATCGACGAGATCGGAGTTTTCAGCTCGTGTGACACGTTGGCGACAAAATCGCGGCGGACGTTCTCCAGCCGCTGCATGGCTGTCACGTCGTTCAAGACGATCACGGCCCCGCCTTCCCCCGAAAGATCCCGCAGCGCCGTGCCCCGCAGGCGGATCGTACGGTCGCGGCCTCCGCGGAGCAGGAGATCATCCTCGACGGGTTCTCGGCAGTCGATCGCCCGCAGGGCAAATCGCCGCAGGTCTGGGTTACGGACCACCTCCTGCAGTGGACGACGGATGGCTCGATCGGGGTCTACGGCGAGCAACTCCGCCGCCGCGCGGTTGATTCCCACGACCCGCTGCCGGGCATCGATGGCGAGCACGCCCTCCATCATGCTGCCGAGAACCGCCTCCTGCTGGCTGCCCTGCCTGCCGATCGTGAGCCCGCGTTCGACGAGCTGTTCGCGGAGCGATGTAATCGCGTCGGCCAGTTCGGCGAGCTCCTCCGATTCTGCCGCCGGAATGGCTGCGCTGACGTCGCCATTGGCCAGCCGCGCCGCGGCCATCGACAGGTCGGCCACCGGCCGAGCGAGTCGGCTGGACACTGCGAGGCCGGCGGCCAACGCAGCCGCCGCCCACAGCAGGAAGCCGAGCAACAGCCACCGCTGGGACCGCGCCAACTCGGCGTCGGAATCGACCGTGTCTGCCGTGACGCGGACGATGCCTGCGGGATGTCCGACCGGACCAACGGGTGCGGCCACTACGAGAATGCGTTTACCAGCTGCGGCATCGTAGCGACTGGACCGAGCGATTCGTCCGGCGCGGGCCTCCTCGACGAGCACATCAGCCGGAGCAGACCGCTCCCCCACGATGCCACCCGGGGCGGACGTCGCCAGCACGGTTCCGTCGGGGGCGAGCAGGTCCATTTGGGTTCGCGTACCGCCGACCATCCGTCGCGTGGCGTCGGAGAACGCGATGGGATCGACGGCTTCGACCCGATCGGGAAAGATCGCCGTCAGCCCCGTCGCCACGTCGGCCACCCGCTGC
The DNA here is from genome assembly GCA_945877135.1 of Candidatus Kuenenia stuttgartensis. Taxonomy (GTDB): domain Bacteria; phylum Planctomycetota; class Planctomycetia; order Pirellulales; family UBA1268; genus CAMCQY01. The sequence goes on along the minus strand of CAMCQY010000001.1, from coordinate 41,068 downwards.
AGTTGGGAGGCATCGGCCAGCCGGGCCAGCTGCACGCTTGCCATCCAGAAGCAGCCGACCAAGCCTGCCGCGACCATCGCGCAGAAGCCCGCGAACACATGCCATACGAACCGCGAGCGGGCCATGAAAAACTACGCGAAAGCTGCGAAGGACTGCGAACGACCGGGGCGGACTGGGGAGGACTCTCGACCGAGACTCGTGCTACGCCCGGAACCGGTATCCCACGCCACGAACGGTTTCGATGTAGGACCCGAACTCGCCGAGTTTCTTGCGCAGGCCGGCGACTTGTACGTCCACCGACCGCTCCGTCACAGGATAATCCTCTCCCTTGACCGCGTCGACAATCTGCGTGCGGGTGTAGGCCCACCCCGGCCTCTTGGCCAGGAATTGCAGCAAGGCAAACTCGGTATAGGTCAGTTCGACCAGCGCGCCGGCCAGAGTCACCTCGTGCCGGCCGGCGTGGATCGAGAGTTCATGGACGTCGAGCGTCGTTTCCTGGTCTGCCTTTGAATCGGCCTCCTTGCGTCGCAGGAGCGCCTTGACGCGGGCCGAGAGCACCCGCGGGCTGAACGGCTTGGCGATGTAGTCGTCGGCGCCCCGCTCGAGGCCGGCGACCATGTCGCTCTCCTCCCCCTTGGCTGTCAGCATGATGATGGGGATATCGCGGGTCTTGGGATCGCTCTTGAGCCGACGGCAGACCTCGAGTCCGTCTACGGCCGGGAGCATCCAGTCGAGGACGATCAGGTCGGGCGGCTGCTTCCGCGCGGTCTTGAGCGCATCTTCGCCGGTGCCAACGCACTGCACGCGATAGCCGTCCTTGGAGAGCTTGTAGCTCACCAACTCCAGCAGGTCCTCTTCGTCATCGACCACGAGAATCTGTTGACCGGCCATGTGGGGGCAACTCGATTGGGGGAAAGACTGCGCGTGGGGGAAAAGGCTGCGCGGGCCGTGCGACCGATTGAACCCTGATTGTTGAGCTCGGAGTCTATTGGTTAGCCGTTAGACTTTCGTGAGGGTCGCTCCGGTGACGGTTCCCCAACGGGTGGCTTTTTTCACAGACAGCCAGCTAGAGCTGTGTCACCGCCGGTATCTCGAAACCAGGGTTGTTGGGAGCCTTCAGCAAGGCGTTCGCGGCGTCGGCATGGTCGCCGATATGTCGCTCGGTGGCTGGATCAAACGTGAGCATGGGTCCTAGGCGATAGTGGGCCTGTCCCTCGGCAATGCCGACGCCATCCCGCATGATCGCGTGTAATTTGGCGAAATGCTCGGCCACGTCTGTGCGGCCGCCAAAAGACGAGGCATCTGCTGAGAAAGGCACCTCCTGCCCCAGTCGATAGGAGTTGTTCATCAGGTGCCCCAGCACACAGCTGGTGTGGGCGTCCACCACGTTGCCGTTGGCGAGTGCCGGATCTCCGGCGCGGATGGCCGTGATGAAGCTCTTCCAGTTCCCCCCCGGGGTCACGTCCCCCGGCTCGAGGTCGAGAGCCTCGACGGTAGCGCTGCCAGGTCGTCGGATGGTGTACTTGCCCTCGCCGGTGATCACGCTGCCATCTTCCAGGTAGTATTCATTGAAGACTTGGTTTTCGTAGCCCTTGTAGCTGACGTTGCGGACGTTGAAGAGCACGGCCTGGCCATTGGCGTATTCGGCCATCGCGAACATCGTGTTGGGCGTCTGTCCCTGATCGTCCCACTGGAAGCGGCCCCCGATAGCCATCGTGCGGACGGGGTGCGTCTGGTCGTCATCGATCGCCCACTGTGCCACGTCCAGTTGGTGGGTGCCCTGGTTGTTGAGATCGCCGTTGCCTGTCTCCCAGAACCAATGCCAGTTGTAGGGGACGTAATTGTCATGGTAGTTCTCGATGACGGCGGGCCCTTTCCAGAGGTTCCAGTCGAGGCTCGTCGGCGGTTGCTTCACGTCCTTGCGACCGATGCTCCCTCGCGGCTTGCAGCAGTATCCATACGCGATCTTCAGCCTGGGCAGCTTGCCCGACTTGAGTGCCTCATGGAGGCCAGCGATCCCCGGGTCGCTGCGGCGCTGCGTGCCGTGCTGCACGACGACGCCGTACTTCTTCTGGGCTTCCACTGCGATGCGGCCTTCCGCCACGTCATGGCTGAGCGGCTTTTCGACGTACACATGCTTGCCGGCCTGCGCTCCCCAGATCGTCATCAGGCTGTGCCAATGGTTGGGCGTGGCGATGGAGATCGCATCGATGGTCGGATCCTCCAACACCCGACGGACATCGCTTACGCCCCGAGTGGTCAGGCTCCCAGCGGCCTTCTTCTCCAGTGAGGCCATCGTGCGGGCGAGCACGTCGGCGTGCGGGTCGACGACGGCGGCGATTTCGACATTGTCGACGCCACTGAAGCCCTCGAGGTGGGCCTGGCCGCGGCCGTTGACGCCCACCACCGCGATTCGAACACGGTCATTGGCGCCGACGATGCGTGCCGAAGCACGCCTGCCTGTGTTGACGGCCAGACCAGAGGCCATCAGGGCTTGAAGAAATACGCGACGGGACCGACGGCAGTGGCGCATCGTGAGATTCCAGGTTGAGGAGGTCGATTCAAGGCAAATCCCAAAAGGATCTTACAATGGAAAATGCTGTGCCGCGGAGAAGTGTTGGCACAAAGCCCAGGGGGTGGTCGGGTCACGAGAGCAGCATCTCGACGTCCTCGGCCGTCAGGCTTGACACCATGCTGTCATCGGCGCGGACGATCGATTCAGCCAGTTCCCGCTTGCGATCCTGGAGTGCGACGATCTTCTCCTCGACCGTGTCCCGGGCGATCAGTCGGTAGGCGAAGACTCGCCGAGTCTGGCCGATGCGATGGGCCCGGTCGACTGCCTGGGCCTCGACCGCCGGATTCCACCACGGATCGAGGATGTAGATGTAGTCGGCCGCGGTGAGGTTGAGTCCCTGACCGCCCGCCTTCAGGCTGACGAGGAACAGGCGGCATTCGGCATCTTCCTGGAACCGCTGCACGCGTGCCTGTCGGTCGGTCGTCTTGCCGTCGAGGTATTCGTAGGTGATGGCACGCTCGTCGAGCCGGCGTCGGACGATCGACAGGAAGCTGGTGAACTGGCTGAACACGAGCACCTTGTGGCCCTCGTCGATCACTTCCGAGAGCTGCTCCAGCAGCGTGTCGAGCTTGGCTGCCGGCTCGTCAAGGCGGGCGGGATCGACGAGACCGGGATGGCAGGCCGTCTGCCGCAGCCGCAGGAGCGCCTCGAGCACCGCGATCCGCGACCGGCCGATGCCCATGCGGCCGATCCGGCCCGAGAGTTCCAGGCGGTAGTGCTCGCGCAATTCGTCGTAGGCCTTCCGCTGCTCCTCGCCGAGTTCGCAGAACAGCGTTTGTTCGGTCTTCTCTGGAAGGTCGGAAAGCACCTGCTTCTTGGTCCGCCGCAGCAGGTAGGGCCGGACGGCCCGTGCAACCACCTCGGAGCTCGTGCGGCCGCCGGCCAGAAACCGCTTGAGCCGGGTGGCGCTGCCGAGCTGGCCGGGATTGAGAAACTCGAAGATGCTCCAGAGTTCGCCGATGTGGTTTTCAACCGGCGTGCCGGTGAGGGCTAGGCGATGGCGGGCCCGCAGGAGGCGGCAGGCCTTCGCCGCCTGACTGGAGGCGTTCTTGATCGACTGCGCCTCGTCGAGCACGACATAATCGAACTCGATCTCGCGGTGGTTGATGATGTCGCGCCGCAGGGTGCCGTAGGTGGTGAGAATGATGTCGTGGTCTGCGAGCGACCCTGCCTCGTCGACCCGGGCGTTGCCCGTGTAGTTGAGCACCCGCAACGACGGCGCGAACTTGCGGGCCTCCTCAATCCAGTTGAATACGAGGCTTTTCGGCACGATGACCAGCGACGGGCGATGCGCGATGCCGCCGGCGGTGAGCAGCGTCTGCCGCCGAACGAACATCGCCAGCACCTGGATCGTCTTGCCGAGACCCATGTCGTCGGCAAGGCAGCCGCCCAGCCCCATCCGTTCCAGGAACGAGAGCCAGCCGAGCCCCTCCCGCTGATAGTGTCGGAGCGTTCCTTGGAAGCCCTCCGGCTCATCTTCGGCCTCGGGCCGTTCTCCCCGGGACAGTTCGTCGCGAATCCGTTCGAACGCCTCATCGACATGCGACTGTGGCTGGCCTGCCAACAGGGCATCGAGCAGCGCCATTTGGATCCGGCCATATCGCAGGCGGCCATCGTGCTTCTGCGCGAGCACCGCCATCGGCTCGATCTGTGCCGCCAGCGAGTCGGGCAGGATCCCCAGCGAACCATCCGACAGCTCGACGGAGCGGCTTCCCTTGGCGAGCGCCTCGAGCAACGCGGGGAGATCGGCCGTGACGCCGCCGAAGTCGATCGCTGCCGAAAGTTCGAACCAGTCGATCCCACTGGTCACGTTCCAGGCCACGCTGCCGGCCGGCCTGTAGCGGCGGCCGGAAACCTCCACCGTCCAGCCTGCCGCGGCCAGTTGCGATACGGAGGCGTCGAGTCGGGCGCGGGCGATCTCAACGTGGTGACCGACTTCGGCCGCATCCGAATCGCCGAACCGTGGGGGCGTGCCACCATACCGCGGCAGCATGGCGATCGCGTCGCGCTCCGAGGCCCGGTCGCGGCGCACGAGGATCCGTCGCGCGGGGTCGGTTGCGCCGCCAGCAGGTTCGTCTGCGGCAATCAGGATGCCGGCGTAATCGAACCAGATCCGGCCTGCGAGCTGAACGCGAGGCGTCGGACGGCGCCGCGTCGGCCTCACCTCACGAACGCCGTCGTCCTCGTCGGGCGGCAGCCCGTCCTCTTCGGCATCGAGGCTGACACTGGGCGAGTCGTCGAGCACGAGCTTGGGACGGGCCGCCCCCGACTCGATCCGCCAGCCCGTCCAGCCCGGCAGCTCCAGCCGTGGCAGATCGGCCAGTATCGCCAGTCTGTCGATGAGGCCGTCAACCTGGGCGCCCGAGAATTCGATCGGACCGCGTCGTTCAAACTGCTCCATCCAGCCGCCCGTCCCGGCCACGGTCAGCCGGGCGAGTCGATCCTCGAACACGATCAGCCCCGACCGCAGGATCGCCCGAGGCGTCCGCAGGTCTTTCCGCTCACTGCCGCGGACGAGCATGCCGCGGAGTGTCGCCCTGCCGGGCCGCGGCAACGGCTTACCCTCGGCAGCCAAGTCGGCGATGGTCTCGGCGCGGGTGCTCGCGACGTCGTCGGGCTCGAGTACGAGCGCAAATTCCCAGGGACGGCCGCCATCCCACACCAGGGGTATGACGAGGTCAGGGTTCCGTCTCGGCTCGGGCTGCAGCACGAGCCGGCCGGTTTCACAGAGCATCGCCAGATGCGTGGCCGCCGATTGCGAGCTGACCACCACGCGGGCGATCGTCCTTCGCTCCAGCGGCTCGGTGCCGCCAAGTTCACCGACGGCGATGGCTCCGACGAGTTGCGCTAGGATCGACCGCTCCTGGGCATCGAGCTGGTCGAGCTCCACCTGCCCCGGGCCGATCACGATGGGCCGGGGCCGGCCGGTGGCGTTGCCCGCCACGTCGAGCTGCATCCGCCCGGGGACGAGCACGGCTGCCCGGGCATCCGCCGAAGCGGCCAGATCGAGCAGAAAGATGACCGCGCCGGCCGACTTGCGGCTGTCGGTGATCGTGACCATGCGATCGCGCACGGCCGGCTCGACGAGCCGTCGGCGTTCGTCGAGTTCGGCCGCCCAGGCAGGCAGTCGCGTCGATCCCGCGCGGCTGCCCGTGACGGCTGGGGTTGTCACCGGGGGTGACACGTTCCGCACCGCTGTGACGAGAGAGGCTCCTTGTTCCGCATTCGAATCGTCGTCGTCAGGGCTCGTGTCGTCCTCGGCCGGCTGCTCTTCATGGTCATCAGCCGGCACGATGTCGAGCGCCAGTGGGGTGTGGTCGTGCAGGTTCGAGAACAGTCCGCGGCGATCGATCTCGAGCAACACGGCGGCCAGCAGTGCGCACGGCTTGCCGGATCGCCCCACCGGGCTTGTGGAGTGGCTTTCGAGCGACATGCCTCCCTTGCGCCGGGCCGAGAGTTCCAGCCGCACCTGGTGAGTCTCGCCGTCGTCGCCGTCGATGGTCGCATGCACCTGACCGACCCGCGGACACCAAACCCGCTTGAGCACGATCGCCCGCGCCGTGGCGACGTCAGCGGGCTCGAACAGTTTGAACAGGCGTTTTTCGAGGCTCGTCATGCGGCACATACCAGGGGGGAAAGTGGTTGCGCACGACGCAACAGCACCGGGGCCGTTTTGCGCGCAACACGCTGTTGTACCCCGCCGGGGCCTCATCTGGCGAGGGGCTGGCCTCTTGGCGGCTACCGGCCCTTCACCGTCGCGATCAGTTCCAGCACGTTTTCCACAGGCGTCTGGGGGAGAACGCCGTGGCCGAGGTTGAAGATATGGCCTGGTCGTCCGGCAGCCTGGTCCAGCACGTGCTGCGTCTGCCGGCGGACGGTGTCGCGGTCGGCCAGGAGCACCACGGGATCGAGGTTGCCCTGCACGGCTCGGGTCTCGCCGACCATCCGCCAGGCGTCGCCCAGTTCGATTCGCCAGTCGATGCCGATCACGGAGCCGCCCGCCTCGGCGAGGAGCGGTAGGAGCGCGGGATTGCCGGTGGCGAAGTGGATCACCGGCGCCCGCTGCGCCGCCTCGCGGATCGCCGTGCGGCTGTGGGGCAGCACGTAGCGGGCGTAGTCGGCGGGCGAGAGGCAGCCGACCCAGCTGTCGAACAGCTGCACGAGCTGTGCGCCGGCATCGAGCTGCGCCACGAGATAGCGGCTCACGGCGCGGGCGATCCGGCCCATCATGTCGTGCCAGGCCGCCTCGTGGCGATACATGAGCGTCTTGGTATGGAGCCAGGCTTTGCTCGTGCCCCCCTCGATGCAGTAGCCGGCCAGCGTGAATGGCGCACCGGCGAAGCCGATCACGGGAATGGAATCGTCAAGCCCCGCGCGGGTGGCCCGCACGACGTCCATCACGTAGCCGAGCGGATCGAGATGCTCCAGCTCATGGAGCCGTTGCACGTCGGCCGGTTCCCGGATTGGGTTGTGGATCACGGGGCCCTCCCCCACGGCGAATTCCAGATCCATGCCCATCGGCTCGAGGATCGGCAGCAGGTCGCTGAAGATGATCGCCGCATCGACGCCCAGCCGATCGACCGTGGCGATCATTACCTCCGCCGACAGCTGCGGATTCTTCACCAGCCCCATGAAGTCCACCTGTTCCCGCACGCGGCGGTATTCCGGCAGGTAGCGGCCCGCCTGCCGCATCAGCCACACGGGCGTGCGTTCCACCGGCTCGCGGCGGCAGGCCCGCATCAGCAGGGCCTGACTCCGGCGAGCGGCTGTAGACACGCCGTGAGCAGAGTCCAGAGCCAGCGAGGAACGGCCAGAATGGGATGGGGTGGGATCGGTTGGGAGGATGGAGTCGGACATCGGGTGCTCGGACAGGGGATGGAAAAATGGGGACGGGAGCGAATTTCGCATGGCAACGGTGAGGGATCGGACTCATACAGTAACGAAATTCGCCCCCGTCCCCATTTTTCCGGCAGACTACAATACCGTGGCGACTCACCGCAGGGAGCAGCATGATCGAATTCGTGTCGGGCATTTCCGTCGTCTGCTTCGCGGCGAGCTACGCCGTGGCGCTTGCCTGCGAGGCCTCCCGGCTGCTCTTCCGCTCGGGCGTGCGGGGCGCTGCCATGATCGCCTTCGCCTTGGCCGGGCTGGTCGCCCACACGTTGTTCCTCGTCTGGCGGGCCACCACCGAGCAGGCGGTGCCCCTATCGAGCGCCTTTGATTGGTACCTGCTGGCGGCCTGGCTGTTGGCTGGCGGCTATCTCTGGCTCACGATCGCCAACCCGCGGACGCCTGTCGGGCTGTTCATGCTGCCGGTCGTGCTGGGGCTCATCGGCGCCGCGCAGATCTCGAGCCAAGCTCCCTTTCCGCAGAGTCCGGCCACGCAGATTTGGGGAGCGATTCACGGGATCTTCAATCTGGCGGCCAGCGTGGCCGTGGCCATCGGCGCGCTGGCGGGCGCCTTGTGGCTGATTCAGGCAGACCGGCTGGCCCGCAAGCAGCCGCCGCTGCGGAGCTTCCGCCTACCGAGCCTCGAACGCCTCGCCCACACGACCGATCGTACCCTCACCATCGCCGCCTGGACGGCAGCCGCCGGGTTCCTTTCAGGGATCGTTCTCAACGCCGTCAATAGGCAACGCGGACTCCTGGAGACAGTGCCCTGGACCGACCCCGTCGTGCTGCGGATGGCGGGGCTGGTGGCATGGCTGGTGACTGCGGCCGTGGCGGCACGGGTCGCCAGCCGGACGGCCGACGGCCCGCGGACGTCCGCCCGGCTGTCGCTGATCAGCTTTGTGGTCCTCACGGCATCGATTCTCTGGGGCGTCTTGGGAACAACGCGGCACGGCGTGCCGCCGGAGCACCCTGCGACGGTGCATGCCACCGACCATCATGCGGTTGAACAGGAGGCCACGCCATGACGCTGGCCTTCGTGGGCGGAACCCATCGCACGGTGCCCTTGGCACTCCGCGAGCGACTGGCCTTCTCCGCCGAGCAGGCGGCCGAGGCGCTCACGCGTTTTCGAGAACGGTTTCCCGGGCGGGAGGGCGTACTGCTCTCAACCTGCAACCGGGTCGAGTTCTACGCCGCCGGCGGCGAGGCCGATGGACCGCCGCCCCCCCCCGACCAACTCGTGTCGTTTCTGGCTGAGTGCCGTGGCATCGATGCCAGCCTGCTCACGCCCGTGCTCGCCGGCGACCGTGACGAAGCGGTGGTTCGGCATCTCTTCAGCGTGGCGGCCGGCCTCGACAGCATGGTGCTCGGCGAACCGCAGATCGTGGCACAGGTGAAGCAGGCGTGGAGCCTGGCGCAGGAGAGCCGCACCTCCGGTCCGCTGACGGGCGAGATGTTCCAAGCCGCTCTGCGCACTGCGAAGCGGGTGGCCTCGGAGACCGCCATCGGCCGTGAGCGGATTTCGATTCCAAGTGTGGCCGTCGCCGATTTCGCCAGCGGTGTGTTCGAGCGGTTTGACGATAAGCGGGTGCTGCTGATCGGCGCCGGCAAGATGGCGGCCGAGACGCTCCGCTACCTGCGGCAGGCCGGTGCCCGCGACGTGATCATCGTCAATCGCACCGCCGGCCGGGCCGGTGACCTGGCAGCGAGGCTCGGCGCCCGCGCCGGCCGGTTCGAGAACCTGGCGGCGGAACTCGCTGCCGCAGACTTGGTGGTGAGCACCACGGGAGCGACGGAGCCGGTCGTATCGTCGCAACTGTTTGCGGACGTGGAGCTGCGACGCGGCGGGCGGCCGCTTGTCGTGCTCGACCTCGCCGTGCCGCGGGACTTCGATCCGCGGATCGGCCAGCGGCCGGGCGTCTGGCTCTATTCAGTGGATGATCTTGCCGCGGCCTGCAACGCCAATCGGAAAAGCCGGCAGCGGGAGCTGCCGGCGGCGGTCACGATCATCGACGAAGAAACACAGCGGTTCATGGGCGATCTGCACCACCGTTCGACGGCACCCGTGATCGAGCGACTCCGCGCGGGCTGGAGCGAGACCGGCGAGGCGGAGCTCGACCGGCTGTTTCGGCGGCTGCCCGGGCTCGACGACGCCGCGCGGGCCGAGATCCGGCAGGCCTTCGACCGCTATGCGGCGAAGTTGCTCCATCCACCGCTGGCCTCGCTGCGAAGTGAGAGCCGCGCGGGCCCGCCGCATGGACTCCTCGACGCCCTCAAGCGGCTGTTCGATCTGAAGGATTGAACGCCGCGGGCAGGATCGATCATGCTGCTGCGGCAGTCGTGTGTCGAATGTCCCTCCGAATGTTCTCCGAGGAGCCCGCGTTGTGTCATCCCATCAGGCGGCGATCGATGTCAGAAGCGGACAGGCGTCGCACGTGGCGGCGGCCGGCGTGCTCGTCATCCTGGGCGCATCGGGCGACCTGACGAAACGGCTGCTCATGCCGGCACTCTACAACCTGGCGTGTGATGAACTCCTGCCCGACACCTTCGCCGTCGTCGGCATGGCACGCGGGGATGGGACCACCGAAACCTTCCGAGGCCAGCAGCGGCAGGAGATCGCCCGCTTCCACACACGGCGGTCGTTTGACGAGCAGCGGTGGCAGTGGCTGGAGTCGCGGCTGCATTACACGGCGGGCGAGTTCGGCGACCCGGCCGCGTATGCGCGGCTGCGGGAGCTGGTGGCGAAGGTGACGGCCGGCACCGCCGCCGCCGACAACACGCTCCTCTATCTGGCGATCTCGCCCGATTTTTTCGCCTTGGTCAATCAGCAGCTCGCCGCCGCCGGCTTCACGCGGCTGCCAGGGCGGAAGCGGATCATCGTTGAAAAGCCGTTCGGCAAGGATTTGGCCTCCGCCCATACGTTGAACCAGTCGCTCCTCTCCCTGTGGCGCGAGGACGAGATCTATCGCATCGATCACTACCTGGGGAAGGAGACGGTGCAGAACCTGATCGCCTTTCGGATGGCCAACGCCATGTTCGCCCCACTCTGGAATGCCGACCATATCGACCACATTCAGATCACTGCCACCGAGACCGTCGGCGTGGAGACCCGCGGCCAGTATTACGACAAGACCGGCGTGGTCCGGGATATGCTGCAGAACCATCTGCTGCAGATGATGGCCTATGTCTGCATGGAGCCGCCGGAGTCGCTCGACCCCGACGTGGTCCGCGATGCGAAAGCGCGGCTGCTCGAGGCGGTGCGGCTGCCCGGCCCCGACGACGTCGAGCGGGACTGCGTCCGCGGCCAGTATGGCCGGGGTGTGAAGGCAGACGGCACACCGGCGGTCGGCTACCGGGAGGAGCCCAATGTCGATCCTCACTCCAACACGCCGACGTTCGCGGCCATCAAGCTCCATCTCGACAATGATCGCTGGGCCGGCATGCCGGTCTACCTGCGGAGTGGAAAGTCGCTCTGGAAACGGGGCACGGAGATCGTCGTGCAGTTCAAAGGGCAGGCCGAATCGAACCTGCTGATCTTCCACATCCAGCCCTATCAGGGTGTCGAGATCCGCATGCAGGCCAAACGGCCCGGTCCGGCGTTTCAGCTCCAGCGGGCCGGGATGCGGTTCGACTACGCCGACACGTTCGAGGCATCCCGTGGCACGGGCTACGAGGTGCTTCTTTACACCGCGCTCAACGGCGATCCGACGCTGTTCTCGCGGACCGATTTCGTGGAGGCCTCCTGGCGGGTCATGCAGCCGGTGCTCGATGCCTGGAGCGAAACGCCCGCCGGCGACTTTCCCAACTACGAGTCGGGCACCTGGGGCCCGCGGGCAGCCACCACGCTCTTGGAGCGGGACGGCCGTTGCTGGCACGAGTGCCTGAGCCGGGAGGTGCTCTGCCGCAGCGCGTTCTTCGCCAACGCGCCCACCGTGCTCCTCAACACGCTCGTGCTGGCGTTCCGGCCGCTCGCGGTGGAGGCAGGGGCAACGGTTGTCGAGCGTGGGGACTCCACATGCGATCTCTACATTGTCTGTCGCGGTGTCTTGGAGGCGGTGGGCGCGGCCGACGAGCGGTTGGGGATCGTCAGGGAGGGGGAGTGTTTTGGCGAGATGGCGCTCTTGTTGAACCAGCCCCGCAGTGCCACGGTCCGCGCAGTCGCCCACTGCGATCTCCTGGTGCTCGACGCCGAGGATTTCCGGCGGATCATTGCCGATTTCCCGCAGGCCGAGGCCGACCTCCGTCAGATCGCGGCCAGCCGCGGGGCCTGATGCCTCCACACCGCCGGGACGGCAAAGCTTCCGTCGCTCGGAGAGTTTCACCGATCCCGGCCCGCGTTCATCCAAGCCCGCAGCGCAAGCAAGGGAAAGGGTGTGGACCCAGCGGGATGGGTCGCGGATTCCCTCGCTTGCGCTGCGGGCTTGCATGGGATGGAGGCTGTGGACCATCCAAGCCCGCAGCGCAAGCAAGGGAAGGCGTGTGCACTCAGCGGGATGGGTTGCGAATTCCCTCGCTTGCGCGTCGGGCTTGCATGGGAGGGGGTATCGGCACGATGCCTGCTCGTGGCGCTACTGTGCTGCTGGGGGCTTGGGGAGGCAGGAGGCCAAGGCCAGGAGCGTGTAGCTGGTGACGAGGTTGGGGTCTCCCTCCATCCAACGAGGGTTTGAGTTCACCCACGAGCCGTCAGGCTGCTGCCGCGCGATGATCGCCTCGGCCAGTTCGCTCCGCCAGGCGTGATTGACGCCGGCTGCGTCAGTGAACGTTTCGTCGCCGAGGGTGTCGAGGGCCTTGGCGGCCGTCTGGAAATAGTAGTAGAGGCCGGCGTCGCCCAGGCCCGGGTTTTCGGTGAAGGTGTAGTGCTTCGCCAGCCACGCCACCGCCGCCTTGACCCGCGGATCATCCCTGGTGAGCCCGGCGAAGATCATGCTCTTGAGCCCCGCGTAGGTCATCGAGCCGTAGCTCCTCAAGCCTCCCTCGGGCGTGGTGCCTGCCTGGCTTTCGCCCCCGGCGGCCGGCGTGTAATAGAAGCCGCCGTCAGGGTTCTTGGCGGGAAACGGCAGCGGGTTGTGGGAGCCCTCGAGGTTTTGCGTTCGCGACACGAACACCAGCGCCCTTTGGATCGCCGGATCGTCGGCCCCCGTGCCCACGCTCCGCAGGGCCTCGATCAGGAACGACGTATTGGAGAGATCGGGACGGCCCTTGCGGCCATAGCCCGCGCCGCCGTAGGCCGGGTCGGCTGAGCCCTTCCCCTCACCATCGTCCCACTGCAGTCCCCTCACGAATGCCTGCGCCGCCTTGATCGGCTCGTCGTAGCGTCCGTCGCGGTTGCAGGCGTCCAGTGCCACCAGTGCGATCGAGGTCTCGTAGTTCGACACGAACGAGTCGGGCGGATAGATGCCGCCGTCTGCCTGCTTGAAGCGGAGCAGGTAGTCGATCCCCTTTTGCACGGCCGGGGCATCGACGGGCGTACCGGTCTTCACCAGCGCCGTCACCGCCAACGCCGTGACGGCGGGGCCGGCCTGCGTCGAGAAACCGCCGTCGGCGGCCTGACCCCGGTCGATCAGATAGGCCGACGCCTCCGCGATCGCCGTTCGTATCGCCGACTCGTCGGCTCCGCGGGCGACCGGCAGCAGGACCGCGAGCATGCCGAGGCAACCGCCCAGGCGGGTGAACCAGTGACGTCTGCACTTCACGTTGCATCTCCGCAGGATGACGACGACCTCCAGAAGCATACGGCTGGAGATAGCCCAGAGAAAACCCCGGGAGATGCTGCGGGACGCGGATCAGACCGGCGCGGTCGGCAGTGCTCGCGGATAGGGCGGAACAGCCCGCGGAGGGGGATCGCGGCCTTCTTCGAGGCTCCACTGCTCCCGCTCCTCGTCGGTGGCGTAGTAGGTGAGCCAGACCGTTGCGTCCTCGGCATCGGTGGTGCCGGAGTCCCGAGCACCACAGTCCCACGTACTGCAGTCCCAGTGGAAATAGTTGTCGGGCAGATCCACCCGCTTCACGGTGGCTGGCAGAATGTCGCGGCGGATGAGGGCATAGAGTTCCCGGTCGGGAAGATGATCGGTGAAATCGAGCACGACTCGCTGCGAGTAGAGCTTCTCGATCGTCTCCCAGAGGCGTTCCCGGAGTTGGTCGTCGTCGAGTGTGCAGGCGGGTTGCAGGGCCATCGGGGGCTCGAACCAGCGGGCGATCGGAACCAGCGGCGCCCGCTCCCAGGCCAGCATCGATTCCAGGAACCGGTTTTCGACGGCGGTGGGCAGGAGACGGAAGTCGATCTCCCAGATCGCCTCATCGAGGTAGGGTTCGATTTCATTCCGTAGTTCGCAGTTGCGCAGGAGGCAGTCAACTTCGTCGGAATCGGGATGGTGTGCGAGAGGCATGCCGTACGAATTCCCGGGGGGATGGGGACAGGGGAAAAAGGGCCGTGCCCGGATCACCGGCAGACGCCGGTTACATCCGAACCGAAACTCGAAAATACCAACGCCCCCGAACGGTTCAATGATTTTTCAGTCGTTTTGTGCCCGTTTTTCAGGCCAGCGGGCGGCACGATCGCTACGACACCACCACTTTCTGTATCCACGCGAAACATCGGCATCCTGCCGATTTTCGCTTGGCGACCGCAGGTCGCTGGCAAGAGGCCGCCATCCAGGCGGCCAGCGGTGAGTCGAAACATCGGCTTCCTGCCGCAACGACAGGCGGAAGCCTGTCCTCAGCCAAGCACTGGGTGACCCAGAGTCCCCGGACTTCCGTCCGGGGCTTTTTGTCGTGGGGGGTGTGACCGTTGGCGTTGGGACGTTCGTCGCATAGAAGCCTCCGGCGGAAGCCGGGGGACTCCGCGTCGCAGTGGAGAGGGGCGTCCACGTCGTGCGTTCTGGAGCGATCAGGACTTTGCGTCCGTCTCGTCGCCGCCGCATTCGAGGGCTGCGATCTTGGCGACCCGCCGGGCATGGCGACCACCCTCGAACGGAGTCTCCAGCCAGGTGCGGATCAGTTTGTCCTGCACCTCGGGCCCGATCATTTCGGCCGACAGGCAGAGCACGTTGAGATCGTTGTGGCGACGGCTCATCTCGGCGGTCACCTCGTCGTGGCAGGTCGCTGCGCGGACGCCCGGCAGCTTGTTGGCGGCGATCGCCATACCAACGCCGGTGCAGCAGAGCAGAATGCCACGGTCGGCCTTGCCATGGCTGACCTGGCGGGCGACGTCCGCGGCGATGTCGGGATAGTCCACAGCCTCGTCGTTGTGACAGCCGCAGTCGACGACCTCGTTGCCCATGCGCTCGAGCAGTCCCATGAGCCGGATCTTTGCCGCCACACCACGATGATCGCTGCCAATGGCAATCCGCATGAAATGCTCCCTCACAGAATCGACCCATGATCAGGTTGGCCAGGCTGGCCAGGTTGGCCAGTTGGCCGGCCTAACCACAACCGGTAGCCGCGCGTGCGGCTCAGCTGCCGCCAAAAAGCCGGGAACCGAGTGTATCGAGTCTGCGGTCCAAATGCTCGCGGATTTGCTCCGCACATTTCCGGTAGGTTGCCAGCGTGCCGCCGATCGGGTCGATGACGTCGTGCCGATCGGGGGAAAGCATCGTCACGCGGCCGCCCGCCTCGGGAAATTGGGCGAGAATATTGGCCCGATGCGACGCAGTCATGGTCCAGATCACATCCGCCTGCCGGGCGAGGTTTTCTGTGAGCGGCTGGCTCTCATGGCCCGACAGGTCCGCCCCCCGCTCTCGCATCGCCTCCAACGCCCCGGTGCTCGCCTTGCCGCCCCCCCAGGCCGCGATCCCGGCACTGGCCACCACCACGCCGTGCCGTTCGATCTCATCCGGTCGGCAGCCGAGCCGCTCCGCGATCAGTTCCCGGAAGAGCGTCTCGGCCATCGGGCTGCGGCAGGTGTTGCCGGTACAGACAAAGAGCACCATCAGGCTGGAAAGCCGCCGGAGCGTCTCCTCGGAGACGATTCCCGCGTGCACGATGTGGAAGCCAGCCTCGTCGATTGCGATCGTCGATGCCGGCTGGGCATACCTGGCGCGGCCGTCGTCGATCACCAGACTCACGGCCGCCCCGGCCGCCTCGCAGCGGGCGACCACGTCCGCCGCCGTGACAGCCGGCGTGTCGTCTGTCCCCCCGGGTTCCGCCAGCACAAGGGGGCCGGCGAGCATCCGCATGCAGTCGGCGAGCATCGGGTGGCCCGGTACCCGCAGCCGCAGCTTCCCAGACCCGACGATCAGCCGTCGCACGCCTTCTGGCAGCCGATGCACGAGGCTGTCGGGATGATCGTCTTCCACGATGATGGTCACTGGTCCGGGCCAGCACCGCCGCGACAGCCGTTGGCCCAGCGGGCTCAGGCGGGGCGCCCAATCAAGAGCCTCGTCGGCACTTTTTAGCGCCAGCGTCAGCCGCGGCTCCCCTGGCCGCTCCGCCGCCAGGCAGCGAAGCCGCTCCGCAGCCGCCTCGTGCCGGGCGCTGGCGGCGACCACGTAGTCGGTTTCCGTCGGGAAAGCGACCGCCCTGCCCTCGGCCAACGCCTGCACCGCACGATGCACGACATCGCGGGCATCATCGGTGCGGCGCAGATCAATGACCATGGGCGTCATGGGCAGGGGGCCGACGTCTTGGATGCCATGCACCCCGGCCGGTGATGCTCGCGGGAAAACACGGAAAGAGAGCGGAAACATGAAAAAATACCGGAGTTCACCCGGCCCAGTCAAGCATCGTCAACTGGGTAGGACGGGCGAACCGTGGGAATTCGAGACGTCGGCAGACTCTCGCAAAATCTGTCGGATCGACAGCGGCGGACACTTTTCGGCTTGTGACGCAGTCCGGGGCTCCGGTATTCCTCCCCCATCCGCTGCCGCCCCTTTCCTCATCGGCACCATTGATGCTCTCGCGCACGCACCGCACCACAACGCTCTCGCAGCGACGAGCCACGTCAGTGGCTACGGTCGCGGGCCTGCCATCCTCCACTGCCTCCCGACGGCGGCTGGCGTGGGTATCGACTTCGATCTGCATGGTGGGGCTGTTGGTGGCGGCCGCCCACGGCCAAGAGTCTCAGATGCCCGCCGGCATCACTCCCTTGCCGCAGCCTGCCACCCCGGCGGTTCCCGCCGTGGACGAAGCCAACCGCATCGTCGAAGTGCGGATCGAAGGCAACCATGCGACCGATGTGGCGAAGCTCCCCAAACTCGTCACCCGCGCCGGCCAGATCTTCGATGCCCAGGCCATCGAGGAGGACGTCCGCACGCTCCATCGCTGCCGCAAGTTCGTCGATGTCCACCCCAAGTATGTCCGCGTCAAGGAAGGCGTGGTCGTAATCTTCCAGGTGGTGGAGCGGCCGATGCTGCGGTATGTCAAATACGTCGGCAACCAACGCGTGCCGACACGCACCATCCGCAAGAAGGCGGAGATCAACGTTGGCGACTCGATGGATGCCTACGTGGTCGAGGAGGCCCGCCGCCGGATCGAATCGTACTACCACGAGAAGGGATATGACGCCGCGAAAGTGACCACGATCGAAGGCAGCAAGCCTGGCGACAAGGGGGCGGTGTTTCTCATCGACGAGGGCCGCAGCCGCAAGTCGCTCTGGACCGGTTTCGTCGGCAACTCGATCGCCACCGACGCCCGCCTGCTCACGCAGATCAAGTCGAAGCCAGGTGTGTTCTGGCTGATCGGCGGCGACCTTGACCGCGCGAAGATCGATGCGGACGTCGAGGCGCTCACCGCGTATTACCGCAGTCTCGGATTCTTCCAGGCCAAGGTGGGACGCGAGGTCGAGGTGGTCAACGGCGGCAAACGCGAATGGACCATGCTCACGTTCGTGATCAACGAGGGGCCGCGCTACGCTGTCCGCAATGTCTCGTTCGTCGGCAACAGCAAGTTCAAGAGCGAGTTCATCTCGCGGGAGCTCAAGCTCACCAGCGGCCAGCCGTTCAACCAGGCGAAGATGGATGCCGACCTCGGGATGATCCGCGACATCTACGGTGGCCGCGGATTCGTCTTCGCCGACATCAGGGCCGATCCCCGGTTCCTCGAAGAACCCGGTCAGCTCGATCTCGTCTACAACATCGAGGAGGGTCAGCGGTACCGCGTGGGTAAGATCAACGTCCGCATCCGCGGCGAGCATCCCCACACCCGCCACAGCACCGTCTTGAACCGGCTCTCGCTCCGACCAGGCGACATTCTCGACATTCGCAAGCTCCGCGAAGACGAGCGTCGGCTGCTTTCGAGCAGTCTGTTTTCGAACGATCGGTCCAAGGGCGAGGGGCCCCGGATCGCCTTCAGTAAGCCCGAAGGGGATGAGAACAAACAGATCGCCCGCGATCCGAATCGTCCGGGATTCCGTGGGCAGAGTCCAGACGACGACGGCGAGGCAGACGCGGTGCTCGATCTCGTGCTGGAAGGGGAATGGAACCCGCAGGACAGCCAGCCGGAGGCGGTCGCCTCGAAGCCAGTGTGGCGTGGCCAGAGTCCGGCGGCCGTGTCCCAGCCCGCTCCGCAGGCCTGGGGCGGCATGCCGCTTGCGCCGACCGGTCCTGAGGCGGTTGATTACTCGCGAACCGTGGCCCCCGCCCCGCGGGCTCAGGCCTACGTGGCCCAGGCTCCCGTCGCCCAGACACCTGGTGGGCAGGCCTTCCCTGGAGGAATCGCCCCCGCCGTGCAGCCGGGCATGATGCAGCCGGGCATGATGCAGCCGGTGCAATTTCAACCGGGCATGATGCAGCCGGGTATGGCACAACCGGGCATGATGCAACCGGGCATGATGCAACCGGGCATGATGCAGCCCGGACTGATGCCGCCTGGTATGGCCCAGCCAGGCATGGTGCCCAACTTTGGTGCCGAGCCGCTGCAGGTGTTTCCGGGGCAGGAGCCCTACGTCGTTGTTGACGTGGATGCGGAAGAGACGCAGACAGGCCGCCTCATGATTGGTGCGGGCGTCAACTCCAATGCCGGGCTCGTCGGCAACATCGTGGTGGACGAGCAAAACTTCGACATCAGCCGCCTGCCGCAGAGCTGGGACGACATTCGTAACGGCACCGCCTTCCGCGGAGCTGGCCAGCGGTTTCGTCTCGAGGCCGCTCCGGGCACGCAGCTGCAACGCTACACGGCCACGTTTCAGGAGCCGTATCTCTTCGACACACGGATCGGGCTCTCCACCAGTGCCTCCTACTTCACACGGTTTTTCTACGACTGGTCGGAAGGCCGCGTCGGCGGCCGCGTCGGTCTGGGGTACCAGTTCAAGTTCGCGCCCGACCTGTCGGTGAACACCGCGTTTCGCGGTGAGAGCGTCGACATCTACAACCCGCGTCTCCTGACGCCCGCCATCCAGAACATGTTCGGCACGAACTCCGTCTACGGCTTCAGCGGCGGACTTGTCCACGACACCCGCGACAGTCCGTTCCTGCCGACGCAGGGGCATCTCGCGACGTTTGAGTTCGAGCAGGTGATCGGCACCTTTGTCTACCCGCGAGGCATCCTCGAGGGCAGGCAGTATTTTCTGCTCAACGAGCGGCCCGACGGCTCGGGCCGGCACGTGCTCTCGATCGGCTCGGTGCTGGGCATGTCTGGCCCCGACACCCCCGCCTACGACAACTTCTACGCGGGCGGCTACAACACACTCCGCGGGTTTACCTTCCGCGGGGCGAGCCCGAGGCAGACGGTCACCGGCGCTTCGCCCGTCAACGCCAATCAGGATGCCGCCATCATTGGCGGTCCCTTCGAGTGGCTCAATACGGTCGAATACATGTTTCCGATCTCGGCCAACGACGCGCTCCGTGGCGTCGTCTTCACCGACTTCGGCACGGTCGAATCGAACGTGTCGATCAATAATATGCGGGTGGCGCCCGGCTTCGGCTTGCGGATCACGCTCCCCGCGATGGGACCGGCGCCGATCGCGCTCGACTTCGCCTTCCCGGTGGTCTACGCGCCGTACGACAGTAAACAGCTCTTCAGCTTCTTCGTGGGATTCGCGCGGTAGCGGCGGATGCCGGTTGGAAACGCCAATCATGCCAGCCAGCGCTGCACAACCCGAGCGGATTCTTGTCGTCGGCAACGGCTTCCTCGGCGATACCGTGCTGGGGATCCCCTTCCTGCGCAACCTGCGGAGGCGGTTTCCGCGGGCGGTCATCGACGTCTTGATCGAGCCGGTCGCGGCTGCGGTGCTGGTCCACTGTCCCTACAAGGACGAACTCATCGCCTGGCCGCGCCCGCCGCGCTCCCAGCGGCTCCTTCCCAGGGCGATGCAGACGCTTCTCGGCCAGGCGGCGTGGCTGCGGTCGCGTGGGTATTCCCGGGCCTATCTCTTCAAGCGGTCTTTCTCCAGCGCCTTGCTCGTCCGGCTGGCCGGCATCCCGTGGCGGGTCGGGCATGAGGCGGAGGGAAGAGGCTGGCTGTTGTCGCGGGCCGTGGCCGTTCAACGCGGGCGGCACCAGACGGAGGCCTACCTCGATCTCCTCCGCGGAGACGCGATCGACGTCGATGACGGCCACAATGAAAATTGGGTTTCCGAACGGGATCGGGCCGCACTCGACAGCCTGCTCGCCGACGTGCCCGCCGGGCGGCCCCGGGTCTTCCTGGCGATGCGTTCAACCAATCCGGAGAAGCACTGGCCGACCGACCGCTGGGCGACCGTCATCGACTGGCTGGTCGCCGTCCGCGGCTGCGAGGTGTTCTTCTGTGGTGGTCCGGCGGATCTCGACGTGCACGGAGAACTGGTGCGGCTCCTCGACCCACTCGTCGCCGCTCACGTCCATGATCACTCGGCCACGGTGCCGCTCCGGCAGGTGGGCGGACTGCTTGCACGGATGGATCTCTGCGTGGGTGTCGACAGTGGCCTGCCGCACATCGCGGCCTCGCATGGCGTGCCTGTGGTGGCGCTCTTTGGTCCGACCGACCCCCGGCAATGGCATCCTTGGAAGACCGCCAGCGAAGTCGTCTGCGCGAGTCGGGCGGCATTCAAAGGTGGCAGCGCGATGCTCGCCATCAGCGTCGAGCAGGTGACGGCCGCCGCGGCGCGGCTGCTCGGGACGTTGGAAAAAAGGGGACGCAGCTCTTTTTCGACTTCGAATTCGGAAAAGAGCTGCGTCCCCTCTTAGCTTGCGGCCGCCGCGGTGCCGGCGAGAAAGCCGCTCGCCCAGGCCCACTGGAAGTTGAAGCCGCCGATCCGGCCATCGACATCGAGCACCTCTCCGGCGAAATGCAGGCCCGGGCAGATGCGGCTCTCCATCGTGTCGAGGCGGACTTCCGAGAGTGGCACGCCGCCGGCCGTCGCCTCTGCGAGTGTGAAACCCCGATCCCCTGTGAGTTCCAGAGGCGTGCTGGTGAGGAGCGTTACCAGTCGCTTCCTCGCCTCGCGGGGCAGGTCGCCGCTGGTCGGTGCGCCGGCGAGTTCGCAGAGCCGCCGTGCGAGCCGGTCGGGGAGATGCTCGCGGAGGATCGCCAGCGTGCCGCGGCCGCGGGCTTCGAGCAGCGTCGTATCGACACCGCCTGCTGGTGTGCCGGGCAGCCAGTTGATCGACAGCCTGACGGGCGGTGTGCCAGCTGTTGCGGCGTCGTGCCGGGCGACGAGCCAGTGGCGGCTGATGTCGAGCACTGCCGGTCCGGAGAGGCCGAAGTGGGTGCAGAGCGTGCTGCCAGTGCATGCCGTGAGCCGCTTGCCCGTGGCCGACGAGAGCACGAGCTCGGTCGGCAGCGTGAGCCCCGAGAGCTCCGTGATCCAGTGGCCCGTCGGCAGCACGAGTGGCACGAGCGCCGGTACTATCGGCGATGTGATCGAGTGGCCCAGCGACGCAGCCAGCGCATGCCCGCCGCCATCGGAGCCCGACTTGGGCAACGACTTCCCGCCGGTGCAGAGGATCACGCGGGCTGCATGGAGCGGACCGGCTGATGTCGTCACAAGGAAGCCATCGGTGTCGCGGACGACTGCTTCGACCCGCGCGGGATGAACGAGTTCGGCACCGGAGTGGGTGGCCTCGCGGACGAGGGCGTCGAGCACCGTTCGTGCGGAGTCGGTGACGGGAAAGAGCTTCCCTGTGTCTTCGCGTTTGAGCTCCACCCCCGCCGCCTTGAAGAAGGCGACCGTGTCGTCTGCCGTGAACCGCGCGAGCACCTTGCGGATCGCCGGCGGTGTGCTGCCGGCAAAGTCGGTGTCGGCCACCCGCCAGTGGGTCACGTTGCAGCGTCCGCCGCCGGCCACAAGGATCTTCGCGCCCAGCTTGCGGGCGCCGTCCACGGCCACGATCGCAGGCGAAAGTCCGCGGTCCCGCGCCGTCCGTCCGGCCCAGGCAGCCGCGAAGAGCCCGGCGGCCCCGGCACCCACGATCGCGATGTCGATTCGCCTGACAGCCGCATTATGGTTCCCGGTCGCGGGCGGGCCGGCGGACGCCGGTTCACCGCTGAGCGGGCGGGAGGGCTGCAGGGGTTTGTTTTCGGGTGTCATGCGAGCCTGAAACATGCGGCTGGACCCGGAGACGGCGTGCCTCAACAATACCTTCCCATCACCGGGGGAAATTTCCATGCAGTCTCAGAATGTCTGCCGAATCAGCGTGCTCGTCGCGGCCGCGGTGCTGTCGGCCGTGCCGCTCTCGCCCGCGGCCGCCGCGGATTGGCCGCAGTGGGGGGGCGGGCAGTACCGCAACCTCGTCTCACGTGAGGTGGGCCTGCCGGCATCGTTCCATCCCGGTCGGAAGAAACGCGACCGGCTCGGATTCGATCCCGCGACGACGAAGAACGTCCGTTGGATGGTTCGTCTGGGCAGCGAAAACTATTCCTGCCCGGTGGTGGCCAATGGCCGCGTCTACATCGGCACCAACGACGAGGATCTCGACGACGAACGGTTGAGGCCGACCCGTGGCGGCGTGCTCATGTGCCTCGACGAGAAGACGGGCAGCCTGATCTGGCGGCTGGTGGTGCCCCGGCTTGAGATCGACCGCTCGAAGGTGAGCGAGGATTTCGACGACATGAACCTCGGCGTCTGCTCGACGGCGACCGTCGACGGTGACCGCGTCTATCTTGTCACCAATCGCTGCGAGGTGGTCTGCCTCGACGTGGCCGGCATGGCCAACGGCAACGACGGAGAGTTCACTGCCGAGGCGACCTTCTCCGTGCCCGAGGGGGCGGCGCCCGTCGAGCCGGGGGATCGCGATGCCGACATCCTCTGGCGGTTCGACATGATCCGCGACCTGCCGGTGTTTCCGCATGATGCCGCCAACAGCTCGATTCTCGTCGTGGGCGACCATCTCTACGTGGGCACGTCCAACGGCGTCTATGACGGCAAGGTCGTGCTGCCGACGGCGGCGTCGCTGATTGTGATCGACAAGCGGTCGGGGAAGTTGCTGGCGCGGGACGACGGTCGCATCAGTGCGAACGTGTTTCACGGGCAGTGGTCGTCGCCCACGCTGGCCGACGTGAAGGGCCGGAAGCAGATCGTATTCGGTGGTGGCGACGGACTCTGCCACGGCTTCGAGCTGTTGCCGGCCAGGGCCGCGGCAGGTGTGCAACCGGCGACGCCAATGCCGGCGGCCCTCCAGCCTGCAATCCTTCGGGAAGCCTGGTCGTTCGACTGCAATCCTCCCGGCTACCGGGAGCGGGGTGGCGTGAAGATCGATTACTGGGCGCTGGTCCGCGGCGGTCCGCGGACGCTCGACGCCGACGGCATGCTCGTCAGCCCCAACGAGGTGATCGGGTCGCCGGTGGTCGTGGGCAGCCGGGTCTACGTCGGCATCGGCCAGGATCCGGTGCATGGTCCCGGCCGCGGTGCGCTCTCCTGCATTGCCGTCGATGGCACGGGCGACATCACCACGAGCGGCAGGGTCTGGCAATACACCGGCATCGGGAGGGCACTCTCGACGGTGGCCGTCGTGGACGGGCTCGTCTACGCGGCCGAATATGCCGGCAAGGTGCACTGCCTCGACGCGGCCACGGGCCGGCTGCACTGGGTGCACGACACCCGCGAGGAGATCTGGTCGAGCACGCTCGTGGCCGATGGCAAGGTCTGGATCGGCACGCGGAAGTCGCTCGTGGTGTTGGCGGCCGGGCTCGAAAAGAAGGTGTTGGCCGACGTCAAGCTCGGCACGCCGGTCTGGTCGATCCCGTGCGCGGCCAACAAGACGCTCTTCGTGGCCTCGCAGAAGAATCTCTGGGCGGTCGAGGACCAGGGCGAGATGCCGTGACTTGTCTGGCCTCGATGTGACTTGATTCGAAGTGACGTGACGTGATCCGCAGGCGGCAGCCAACTGAAGCGTCGTGGTAAGCCCGATGATGCCGCAGGCCCCCGGCCTGCGGCCCAGTCGAGCGTGGGGAGAACGGCGATCGCGACCTGGTGCTTTGCGGCCTGCGGCGAGAAGGGTAGCCTGTTGCAACGCCCGAGGCCGCTCGATTCGGGGATCTGCTGCCGGTCGCCGACTCGTGCCGCTTTCGCCTTCGTCTATCTGTTGGGTCTGCACGTTTTGGTCTGCCGGATTCGTCACCGCTCCAGAGGGATGCACGATGTATTTCTCGCTCGCCTGCCCGCATTGCCAGAAAAACCTCAAGGTCCGCGACGAACTCGTCGGCCACACCGCGCGGTGCCCGCACTGCCGTGGAGCGATTACGGTGCAAAGGCCCCCGGCACCGGACGCCGCCGAGGAAAAGGGAGAAGAGGATGAGGAGTCAGGGGGAGCACTTGACTTCTCGTTCCCTTCCAAGGCTGCGTCGGCCCCGGCGTCGGCCGAACGCCCTGCGGCTGGGAAACAGCCCACGCGTCCGGGTGCGGCCGCCGCTGCCAAGCCCATCGTCGCCAAGGATGCCGCGGCCAAGTCCCCTGCAGCCAATGATCCCGCAGCCAAGCAAGCTGCGGCCCAGAAACCGTCTCGCGACGCTGCGGCCGACCCGGCGGGCATCGCGGCCTACTCGGTCTCGGCCAACACCGACGTCAGCGTGCTGCTCTATTTCGTGGGTGGCCTCATCGGCACGGCCGTCTTCTATGCACTGGCCTATCCCTTATCGTACAGCGGCGGAAAGCTGACCTATATCGGCCGGCTTTTCATCGGTGCCTCGTCGATGGCGGATGGTGGCTGGGTTCCGATCGCCGAGGTCTTCCTCTTCTGCTGGGCGATTGGGATGCTGATCGCCAAGTATTTCAAGATTCGGCGGCAGCAGCGGGCCCTCCTGTTCGACGTGCTGCCGGCCGAAGTCGGCGACGCGATCACCGTGGCCAACCTCGATCGTTTTCTGGAGGGAATCGCGCAACTCCCCAAGACCGCCGCGGGCACGTTTCTCGTGACCCGTTGTGTTCGTGGCCTCGAGCATTTCCGCGCCCGTCGCAGTGCCGCCGACACGGCGACCATGCTCGCGAGCCAGTCAGATCTCGATGCCAGCAGTGTCGATTCGAGCTACACGATGTTCCACGTCTTTATCTGGGCGATTCCGATCCTCGGATTTCTCGGAACGGTGATCGGCGTCAGCGCGGCAGTGGGGGGCTTCACGGGCACGCTGGAAAACTCAAGCGACATCGGCGCCCTCAAGGAGGGCCTCAAGAGCATCACCTCGGGCCTTGGCACGGCCTTCGACACGACACTCGTGGCCCTGTCGATGGCGATGATCCTCACGTTTCCCGTGAGTGCGCTGCAGAAACTCGAGGGCGACGTCATCGGCCAGGTGGACGAATACACCAACGAATACCTGCTGCGCCGGCTCGAAGATGGGCGGGGCGGACCGGACCGGACGGAGTCGGGTGCCAGCCGGGGCGAGATGCAGCATGCCGTCGAGACGGCGTTGGCCGCCCACCGGGCACAGCTCGAGTCATGGTCGCAGCAGCTCAAGTCGCTCGGCACGACGATCGCCGGTGATCTGCATGAGTCTTGGCGTCGGATCGACGAGCAGCAGGCCGCCCGGGTCGCGCAGACCGAGGCGGCGCTCGGCCAGTTCGTGGGACAGATGGGTGGGCTCGGCGAGCAGATCAGTCGTCAGGTAGAGGCCGGCTGGGAGGCGGTGAATGCCCGCGTCGCGGAGGGGCAGCTGCGGGTTGCCCAGACGCAGGCCGATCAGGTCACGCACCTCAATCAGCTCCTGCAGAACGGACGGCAGGAGCTCACCGCCATTGCGGTCGATTCGGAGGCTGCCCGTGATCGGGCGATGCAGACGATGGCAACCGCCGCGGAGACCGTGGAGTCGTACACGGCGACGCTCGAGCGTGGCCTCACCGGGCTGGCGGGCGTGCTCGAGCGGCTCGGCGACCGGACAGTGGTCGTGGAAACTCCTTCCCGGTCTTGGTTTGGTTTCGGTGGCCGACGCCAGAGCCGCGGCTGAGACCGGGCTGTCCGACACTCTCCCAGCAAACGGTTGATCCATGGCCTCCAAGCGAAAGGCACGGAAGCAGGAAGTCTCGCTCTTCCCGTTTCTCGACATTCTGGCCTGCGTGATCGGCAACCTGATCCTCATCATCACCACGGTGGTGCTCGAGCAGGTCGATACCAAGCCGGTCGCCGAGGCCGCGCACCTCGAAGAAATTCGGGACGAGGCCGCGAAGGCCTTGGCCGACGTCCGCACCATGCAGCAGCAGCTTGTGGAGTTGCAGAAAAAGCAGGATGGCAGCGACAAGCGGATCGAGGAGGCGCGGCGCCAGATCGCGGAGGCGGAAAGGCGGCGGCGGGAACTGGCAGAGCGAATCAAGCCCCTGCCGCCGCCCGACGCGAAGCTGGCCGTCGAGCAGAAGCGGCTGGAGGAGGAGAAAAAGGAGGCCGTCGACGACATCAAAAGGATTGAATTCGACATCGCCGAGCGGAAAAAAAAGCTCGAGCAGTCGATCGTGGTGCTGCCGGCCGGCGCCGCCGGTGGTGGGCAGCAGCCCAAGAAGGCGGTGTTCGTGGAGGTCGATGCCGATGGCGTCATCGTGCACGAGGGGGAGCAGCCCTGGCGGGTGGCCACGGCCGCGATCGGCACCGACGCGAAGTTCAAGCAGCTGCTTGCGTCGATCAAAGACGATGAGGATTCGATCATCACGTTTATGGTCAGGCCGGCCGGGATCGCGGTCTATCGCAAGGCGGATCAGGCGGTGAAGGCGGCAGGGGCTCGGGCCGGCAAGGTGCCGTTGCCGGGGACGGGAACCCTCGACCTCTCGAAGGCCAAGTAGCACTCCCGGGAGACCTCACGATGGCCCGACGCAAGAGCCGTACCTCCGCCACCGGCGGCAACATGGACTCGATGCTCGACACGCTCACCAACGTGGTCGGCATCCTCGTGATCGTGCTGGTGGCCGTGCAGCTGTCGAGTCAGGAGGCGGCCAGCCGGATCGCGGATGCGGTTGAAAAGATCGACCCCGAGCAGATCAAGCGGCTGGAAGAGGAGGCCAAGGCGGCCCAAAAGGCACGCGATGAGGCCCTCGCCGCGCTCGAGAAAGAGCGGCAGTCGCGGAGCGAAGACCCCGAAAAGGCGCTCGAGCGGCTGCGGCAGCAGGCCGCCGCGGCCGAGAAGAAAGTGCAGGAGGATGCCAAGCAGGCCGCGGAGCTCGAGCGGCAGGCGAAGGAGGCTCTCGCCGCCGAGGAGAAGATGAAGGCCGAACTCAAGAAACTCGAGGAACTGGCGAAGAGGGAGATCATCAAGCGGGAGGCGCTTGCCGTGGAGCTTCAGAAGCTCGAGGGCGTCACGCCGCCGCCGGTCGACGAAGTGCGGCTGCCAAATCCACGGCCCCTCCCGACCACCGCCGACGGAAAGCCGCTCAAGCTCGAGGAGATCAATGTCATCTGCCACGACGGGCTCGTCATTCCGATCGTCGACCGGCTCATTCGCGGGCCGGTCGAGGACAGGCTCGCAAAGCTGGTGAAGGCCCGCAAACTCGATCCGAGCGGCGACAATTGGCTCAATACCGAAAAAAAGGATGTCGCGATCGCGATCGTCAAGCAGCGGGGCACCAAGCTCGAGGATGCGTTCAGCAAAGAAGAGATCGAGATGGCCGACCGGCAGACGGACGAGGAGATCGCGAAGCTCATCGAGGACTTCAACAAGTCGCCGCCCGTGGACCCTGACTTTCTGCTCTCGATCGAGAAGGTGGGCAATCAGATCGTGATCGTGCCGAAGCCGAAGAAGGACAAGGCCGAGAAGCCCGTCGATGCCGTTAAAGGGGAGTTCGCCCGGGCGATGCGGCAGACCAATCCATCGACGGTCTATTTTTTCTTCAGGGTTGAGCCCGACTCGTTCGGCGCGTATCTGCAGATTCGGCAG
Source organism: Candidatus Kuenenia stuttgartensis (assembly GCA_945877135.1). Taxonomy (GTDB): domain Bacteria; phylum Planctomycetota; class Planctomycetia; order Pirellulales; family UBA1268; genus CAMCQY01. The sequence goes on along the minus strand of CAMCQY010000001.1, from coordinate 13,404 downwards.
TTTACGGACACGGCCGGGTTCTTCAGCGGCTGGGAGCCCGTTGAGCCTCCCTATGTTCGGAAGGTGTCGACAAAATATCGGGTGGGCACTCCTCCTCCTCCTCCTCCGCCCAGTCCGCCGACTGATCCCGCGGCACCCAAGCCGCCCGTACCAAAGCCGCCAAACATTCTCGACTGAGCGATCTACCTCGTCTTGTGAGGCTTCGATACACCCGTCCGGCCCAGCCCGAATCTTCTGGACGCCGGCTGGTTTGGGTGCTATTCTTGAGGGGTTCACGCAAGGAAGATGTCTTTTCCCGCCGATCGACCTAGAGGTCCGCGATCCAAGGGCTTGTTCCCTTCGGCTCGGCGACGCGGGTAACCCCGACCGGAAACGGCTCCCATGGGTTGCTCGACAGGATTTCCCAAACCGACAGGATTTCCTAACTCGCGGTGGCGGGCGACCGCATGGCTTGCCGGCATGGTCTGGACAATCATGTTGGCCTGCTCGACGGCCCGCCCCGCGGAGACAGCCCAGCAATCGCTCGATTTCAATCGCGATATCCGACCGATCCTTTCCGAAAATTGCTTCTATTGCCACGGACAGGACGGCAACAAGCGGGAGGCCGGCCTGCGACTCGATGACCGGGCGGGGGCGATCGAGGCGGGGGCGATCGTGCCCGGTGACACTGGGGCGAGCGTGCTGCTCGAACGGATCCATTCGACCGACGCCGATGTCGTCATGCCGCCGCCGAATTCGAACCGACGGCTCTCCGACGACCAGAAACAACTCCTCGACCGCTGGATCAAGGAAGGTGCCGCGTACACGCCGCACTGGGCATTCGTGCCGCCGGTGCGGCCGCAGCCACCTGAACCGAAGCACGCAGCGTGGGTGAAGAGCGACATCGACCGGTTCGTGCTTGTGAAACTTGAGCAGATCGGCCTGAAGCCCTCTCCGGAGGCCGACCGGCCCACGCTTATCCGCCGGCTCCATGCTGATTTGGTCGGCCTGCCACCTACGCCCGAGGAGGTCGACGCCTTCGTGGCCGACCCCGACCCGCAGGCCTACGAGAAGCTTGTCGATCGGCTGCTCGCCAGCCCTCACTACGGCGAACGCATGGCGCTGTCGTGGCTCGACGCCGCCCGCTATGCCGACTCCAACGGTTTCCAACAGGACGGCGACACCTGGCAGTGGATCTGGCGGGACTGGGTGGTGAAGGCCCTCAATGCCGACATGCCGTTCGACCGGTTTTCGACAGAACAGCTGGCGGGCGACCTGCTGCCGCCTGCCGGCACCGAACAGGCCACTCTCGAGCAGAAGATCGCCAGCGGCTTCAACCGCAACCATCTCTTGAACGGCGAGGGAGGTGCCATTGCCGAGGAGCAGCGGTTCAACAATCTCTTTGACCGGGTGGACACGACGAGCACCACCTGGCTCGGCCTCACGATGGCCTGCGCCCAGTGCCACGACCACAAATACGATCCGATGACGCAGGCCGACTACTATGCGCTGCTCGATGCCTTCAACCACGTCCCCGAATCGGGCATGCCGACGCGATTCTCGGCGCGGATTCGCGTGGCGCCGCCGGTCATCGAACTCCCCACGGAGGAAAACAAAAAACAGCTCGCCGAACTCGAGGCCGGGATGAAGGCGCTCGAGGGGGATTCCAAACCGGTGCTCAACGCCGCGTATTCGGCCTGGAAGGCGGGCCTCTTTGCCGACGGCGAACCGGCCGACGGCAAAGACCTTTCACGCAGCCTGACGCCGCTCTTGCGAAAGCCCGAGAAGGATCGCACCGAGGATGAAAAAAAGTCGATTGAGAACCAGCTCCGCAGTCACTTCGACTCCAAGGTGAAGGCGGGCATCGTCAAGGATCTGCCCCAGGTCGTGAAGTATGAAGCGGCCAAAAGAGCCTTCGACGACTACAAGGGGGATCAGTTGCCCCGAGCGATGGTGATGAGTGACGAGCGGCCGCGGGAGACGAAGATTCTCGACCGCGGCGACTACCTCTCCCCCAAGGGAGAGAAACTCACATTTGCGCCGCCGGCATTTCTGCCGCCGCTGCCGGATGGCGCTCCGGCCAACCGACTTGGCCTTGCCCGCTGGCTCTTCCTGCCGGAGCATCCGCTGACCGCCCGCGTGCAGGTCAACCGAATGTGGCAGCACTTTTTCGGCACCGGGATCGTGAAGACCACCGAAGACATGGGGGTGCAGAGTGAGTATCCCGCCCACCTGCCGCTTCTCGACTGGCTGGCGATGGAGTTTCGCGACCGGCAGTGGAGCCAGAAGCAGATGCACAGACTTCTGGTCACGAGCGCCACCTACCGGCAGGCCAGCAAGATCACCGCAGACCATCTGGCGAAGGATCCGGAGAACAGGCTCTTCGCACGAGCCAGCCGGTTTCGGATGCCGTCGATGGTGCTCCGCGACGTGGCGCTTTCCGCCAGCGGTCTGCTCGACCGGCGGCTTGGCGGTCAGCCGGTCTATCCCTATCAGCCCGATCAGATCTGGGAGGCACTGGCGATCACGAAGGAACGCGATTTTACCTATCCGGCGTCGCACGGCAGTGACCTCTACCGCCGCAGCCTCTACACCTTCTGGCGACGGACGGTGAACCCGGCCAACATGTTTGACATGGCCAATCGGCAGACGTGCAGCGTGCGGGCCAGCCGCACCTGCACGCCGCTGCATGCCCTCACGACACTGAACGACCCGACCTGGATGGAGGCGTCCCGCGTGCTGGCCGAGAAGGCCATGAAGGCCGCTGCCGACACGGACGGACGGCTCGCGTTCGTCTTTCGTCGTGTGCTCTGCCGCCGGCCGACCGACTACGACATGACCGCGCTGCGGCGGATGCACGAGCGGCAACTGGCGGCCTACCGGACTGACGCCGAGGCGGCGAAGCAGCTCCTGAGCGTGGGCGAGAGCGGCCGAGATGACTCGCTCGACCTCGCCGAGCATGCGGCACTGAGCAGCGTCTGCCTGGGCATGTTCAACCTCGACGAGGCCCTGACGCGGGAATGAAAAGTCGTAGGCAAGAAAAAGAGCTCCCTCGCTCGCGCTTCGGGTTTGCCTGGGAGTTGGGTGTCATGCAAGCCCGCAGCGCAAGCAAGGGAATGCGGGCGGCGGCACGTCGGAGTCGAGCGGATTGCCTCGCTTGCGCGTCGGGCTTGCATGGAATGTGATTGATCACCGCTGATGGAAGCGAGAAACAACCCGATGAACACGATGCACCTTGAGACCATCCAGCGGGTCACCCGCCGTCGCCTCTTCGGCTCGGCCGGCCTGGGTATCGGCTCGGTCGCGCTGGCGTCGCTGCTCGACCGCGACGCACCGGCAGCGAGCGGCACGGCCGAAGCCCGCGGCACGCCCGGTCTGCCGGGGCTGCCCCATCACCCTCCCACGGCGAAACGGGTGGTCATGCTCTGGCAGGGGGGCGGGCCGTCGCACGTCGACCTCTTCGATCCCAAGCCTGCGCTGATCAGTCGCGGTGGCGAGGACATTCCCGAGAGCGTCCGCGGCAGCACGCGGCTCTCGACGATGTCGAGCGGCTATGCCAAGTGGCCGGTCGTCGCTCCGATCAAGGGCTTCAAAAAATATGGCAAGGCGGGGATCGAGATGAGCGAGATGCTGCCGGGTATCGGCAGCATCGCCGACGAGATATGCCTCGTGCGAAGCATGCATACGGAGGCTGTGAACCACGCCCCGGGCGTGACGTTTTTCATGACGGGGGCGCAGGTGCCGGGCCGACCGAGCATGGGCGCGTGGATGAGCTACGGACTCGGCTGCGACACCGACGAACTGCCGGCTTTCGTGGTGATGACCTCGTCCGACAAGGAGAAGAGCTGCGGCCAGCTCTTCTTCGACCACTACTGGGGCAGCGGCTTCCTGCCGAGCCGGTTTCAGGGCGTACGGTTTCGCAACACGGGTGATCCGGTGCCGTATCTGGCGAACCCTGCCGGCGTGAGCCGTGAGTCGCGACGGGCGCTGCTCGACGACATCGCCGCCATGAACGCCGCCCATCTGGCTGACTACGGCGACCCGGAGATCGACACGCGTATCGCGCAGTATGAGATGGCCTACCGAATGCAGGCGAGCGTGCCCGACCTCGTCGATTTTTCAGACGAGCCAAAGCATGTGCTCGACCGCTATGGGGCCGACGTCCACGTGAAGGGCAGCTTCGCCTACAACTGCCTGATCGCGCGGCGGCTGCTCGAGCGGGGCACGCGGTTTGTGCAATTGATGCATGCCGGCTGGGACCAGCATGGCAACCTCTTCACGCAACTCGAAACCCAGTGCCGCGACACGGAGGGCCCGTCGGCGGCGCTCGTGCAGGACCTCAAGGAGCGCGGCCTGCTCTCCGACACGTTGGTCGCCTGGGGCGGCGAATTCGGGCGGACGCCCTTCGGCCAGGGCGATCCGGCCAATCCCAAGGGACGCGATCACTTCGGCAAGGCCTATTCGTGGTGGCTCGCGGGGGGCGGCGTGAAGGCGGGGCATGTCTACGGCTCGACCGACGACTACGCCTGGAACATCACGTCCGACCCGGTGCATATCCACGACATGCAGGCCACGATCATGCACATGGTGGGCATCGACCACACCAAGCTGACGTTCCGCTACCAGGGCCGCCAGTTCAGGCTCACCGACGTGCATGGGCATGTCGTGAAGGGCATGCTGGCGTAGCGTGCCGGTCTCATCCACGCCCGCTCTCCATCGAAGCCCGACGCGCAGGCGAGGGAAACGGCGCCGCGTGCATGGGAACCGTCTACACTTCCGGTATCCATGCAAACGCCACGTTCAACAGACTGGTTTCGCGATCGCCGCGCGAGGCCGTTGGCCGTGATCGGCCTTCTGCTTGTCGTCAGCGGACTAGTGCACCTCGTCGTCTGGGCCGTGCTCGGCGGGCCGTGGGAGGGGCCGGTCACCTGGCGGAAGCCGATTCTGTTTGGCATTTCGGGAGGCCTGACAAGCCTGTCGCTGGGATGGGCTTGGTCGAAGCTGCCGTGGCGGCGGGGCGATGGCTGGCTGGCGGCAACGGTCGCATGGGCCCTGCTCGTAGAGGTGGCGGCCATCGACCTGCAGTGCTGGCGGGGCGTGGCCAGCCACTTCAACCGCGGTACACCATTCGACTCGTGGCTCTACGACGCGATGGGCCTGCTCATCCTCTGGGTGACGCTCATCGCCATCGACCTCATGATTCGATTCTTCCGGCAGCGCACGGACCTCGCTCCCGACATGCTGCTGGCCGCCCGGGCGGGGCTCGTGCTGCTCGTGATCTCGTGTGGGCTTGGCATCTGGGTGAGCGTGCATGGTGACATGCGAATGGCGGCTGGGCTCGAGCCGGAGAAGTATGGTGCCGCCGGCGTGCCGAAATTTCCCCATGGCGCGGTGATTCATGCCTTGCAGTGGCTGCCCCTGCTCGCGTGGGGGGCACGATGGGCCGGTATCGCCGAACGCCGCCGCGTCTGGCTGGTGGCGGCGGCTACCGTCGGCACGACAGTCATCGGCTGCTTCGCCCTTATTCAGACACTCGCGGGCCGATCGCGGTTCGACATCGCGCCGGTCAGCGGCGTCTTGCTTGCCGCCGGCATGATCTGTCTTCTCGTGCCGGCGATCGTGGTCGCTGCGGCGGCGGCAAGGACTGTGACGTCGCCGAGGTGATCGCTATCGATAGCGTTTGCCCCGGTGCCCGTGCCTCTGACGTCCGTGTCTGCAGGATGTTGACCGTTTGCGGACGGGCGTCGGCCTTGCGCACAATGAGACCATACCTTCAGGAGACCATCGGACCATGCCTCTGCACCACGCGGCCCTCTCATTTCGCGGATCGTTCTCTTATCCGTGCCTGGTTGCGATCGCATCGTTTCTTGCCTGCTGCAGTGTGCTCCGTGCCGATGCGGCCATGGTGCTCGTGGAGGCGGAGAGCTTCGACAATCACGGTGGCTGGACCCTCGACACGCAGTTCATCGACCAGATGGGCTCGCCCTATCTGCTCGCGCACGGCCTGGGGAAGCCTGTGGCGGATGCCACGACGAAGGTCTCCGTGCCCGTGGCCGGCGACTACCGCGTCTTCGTCCGCACGAAAGACTGGGTGGCGCGGTGGAATGCCCCTGGCTCGCCCGGCAGGTTTCAGGTGGTTGTGAACGGCACGCCGCTGGCGGAGCCATGCGGCACGAGCGGCGCCGCCTGGGGCTGGCAGGATGGCGGCGTGGTGACGCTGCCGGCTGGCGAGGCGACCGTTGGTCTGCGCGATCTCACCGGCTTCGACGGCCGCTGCGACTGCATCGTGCTGACCTCCGACGCGACACCACCCCCGAACGACTCGGCCGTTCTGGCCGGCTGGCGGCGGACGGCGCTTGGACTGCCGACTGAGCCGGAGACCAAGGGACCCTACGATCTGGTCGTGATCGGTGGCGGCTATTCGGGCATGGGGGCTGCGATTGCTTCAGCACGCATGGGGCTGAGGGTCGCGCTCGTGCAGGATCGGCCGGTGCTCGGCGGCAATGGGTCGAGTGAGATCCGTGTCTGGGCGATGGGTCTGATCCGCCGCGGCAAGTATCCGCGGATCGGCGAGATCATCGAGGAGTTTTGCGACCATGCCAAGAAAAGCCCCGGCACCTACGAGGAGTTTGGCGACGCCAAGAAGGAGCAGGTCGTTCGCGCGGAGCCGAACATTGATCTCTTTCTCAACACGCATGCCTTCGCCGTGACGCGTGACGCCGATCGCATCACTGGGGTCACCTGCCTCGACACCAAGTCCAGCCGCGAACTGCGGTTCACGGGCCGATTCTTCTGCGACGCCACCGGCCACGCCACGATCGGCCATCTGGCCGGCGCGGAAACCGTGATGGAGGAGAAGGGGCGGATGGGGATGAGCAACATGTGGGCCTGGGCCGAGGCTGATGGACCGCAGACGTTTCCAGCAACGCCGTGGGCGCTGCCGCTCACGATGGCGGATTTTCCCTACCCTCGCGACCACCACGGCCAGTGGTTCTGGGAGAGCGGCTTCGACAAGGATCCGCTGGCAGACGCCGAAGGGATTCGCGACTGGAACCTCCGGGCGGTCTACGGGGCTTTCAATGCGATGAAAAATGGCGACGGCGCCGACAAGCACAGGAATGCCGCCCTTACCTGGGTGGCCGCCATCGGCGGCCCGCGGGAGAGCCGTCGGATCCTCGGCGACGTCGTGCTCACGCAGGACGACATCGTCGGGAAGAAGGAGTTTCCTGACGGCTGCGTGCCTTCCACCTGGTCGATCGACCTGCATTACCCGAAGAAGGAATTTGCGGAGAAGTTTCCCGACAACCCGTTCATCTCGATCGCCGTCCACGACAATCGTGTCGACCGCACCTACGGCTATCCGGTTCCCTACCGCTGCTTCTATTCGAAAGACGTGGAGAATCTCTTCATGGCCGGCCGCTGCATCTCGGTTGATCACCAGGCGCTCGGCACCGTCCGCGTGATGAAGACCTGCGGGATGATGGGGGAGGTCGTGGGCAAGGCGGCGAGCGTGGCGATCAAGCACGGCACCGATCCGCGTGGTGTGTATGCGAAGCACTGGAGCGAGATGGACGAGCTTTTGAAGTTGCCCGGCAAGGCCCGCCGCGCGAGTCCTTCGGCGCCGATCGAGATTCCTGCCGATGCGTTGCCGCTGGCATCTGCAGAAGGCCCGCCGAGCGGTCTCGATGCCGCGCAACTCGCGGCCACACGCAAGGCAGTCGTGCAGGACGACCGGCAGGCTGTCCGCGCAGGGACGTGGACCGAGGGGAGCGGCTTGAAGGGGTTCGTCGCGTATGGCTATCACTACGCTGGGGCCGATAGCGGGGCCTCGATCCGCTATGAATTGAAGGCGCCTCAGGCCGGCTTGTATGACGTGCTCGTGGGCTGGCAGCCGCACGAAAATCGCGGCTCGGGGGTGCCAGTGCTCGTGGAGACAGCCGCAGGCCGATCGAGTGTGCGGTTCGATATGCAGAAGGCCGCACCGCTGCCGGATGGCTTCGGCTCTGCCGGCCGCGTCATGCTGGGCGCAGGCGATTCCTGCGTGGTGGTGATCGGCACCGATGCCGCCAAGGGCAACGCCCACGCTGATGCCGTCATGCTCGTTCCGGTGGGGCGGTAGACTCGTCGGCCATGGTATGGCAGCGAGGTGTGAAGATGTTCGTGCCGATGGCCACCCACGCTGTCCGTGTGGCTGTCGTGGCGGCGATCGCATGGCTCGTGCATGCGGAGCATGTGCGGTCCGTGGGTCGGCAGTCGGCCGCTGATCTTGCCGGCCTGCCCGTGTCGCGACTGCAGAAGCATCTACCGGAGGCGGCGGCGATCGGCGGACCGGCGAACACCGTGGCCGGCGGCCGCGACATTCTCAACGCCGTGGGCGACCGCGTCGGCACGATGCTCCGTACGTCGCCGGCGGGTGATGCTGCGATCGGCTTCTCGGGGCCGACCGACCTGCTCATCGTCTGCGACCGCGACCTTCGCGTGGCTGGCATGGAGGTGCTTGCCAGCCGCGACACGCGGGACCATGTGCACGCGGTCGAGCGAGACGCTGCCTTTTGGCAGTCGTTCCGCGGACAATCGCTCGAAGAACTGGCCGGCCTGAAGCCGGACAAGGCCCACGCGGTGGCGGGGGCCACGCTGACGAGTCTCGCGATTCAGGAGGCGCTGGTGCGGCGGCTCGGCGGCACGGCGGCGGCCGGGCGGTTTGCGGAGCAGCCGGCGCTAGCGGATCTGCGACTGATCTTTCCGAATGCCGAGCGGATCGAGCCCGATCTTGGCGACCCGGCGGTGATCCGCGTGCTGGCCGCCGACGCGATCCCGCTGGGATGGGCGCTGCGGACGAGCCCAGCGGCCGACCGCGTGATCGGCTATCAGGGGCCGACCGATGCGGTGGTCGGCTTCGACCCTGCGGGAAACGTGTGTGGCGTGGCGGTGCTCGCCAGCTACGACAACGAGCCCTATGTGGGCTACGTCCGCGACGATGCCGCCTTTCGTGGCGTCTATCGGGGCATGTCGCTCGAGGAGATCGCGGGTTTCGATCCCCTCACCACAGGCATCGAGGGCGTCAGCGGGGCCACGATGACGAGCCAGGCCGTGGCGGAGGGGATCGTCCGTGCCGCGAGGCAGCACATCGGGCAGCAGGCGAGGCCGCCGGCGACGTCGTGGGCCAGCCTCGTTCGGAGCATCGATGGCCCCCAGTGGGGCGCTCTCGGCGTCATCGTGGCCGGGGTGATCACCGCGTTCACGCGGCTCCGCGGCACGTGGTTTGGCCGGCTGGCACTACCGATCGTCGTGCTGGCCTACCTTGGCTTCGGCGCCGGGGCCCTGCTGTCGCAGGCTCAAGTCTGGGGCTGGGCTCAGGCGGGCGTGGCCCGCGGCGCGGTCGTGCTCATGGCGCTGACACTGGCCGCCCTCGTACTGCCGATCACGACGCGGCGGAACGTCTACTGTTCGCATCTGTGTGCGCATGGGGCCGCGCAGCAGTTGCTTGTGCGGTTCGTGAAGCCGAAGCGAAGCGTACCAGGGTGGCTGAAGCCGGTGCTCGTCGTGGTGCCGTGGGCGTTGCTGGCGGTGGCGATCCTGGCAGCGCTTCTGCACTGGCCGCTGAATCTCGTCGATCTCGAGCCTTTCGATGCCTACCTGCCGGCCGTGGCGGGGGTCGCGGCGATCGTTCTCTTCGCGGTGAGTCTGATCGCGAGCAGCTTCGTACCGATGGCCTACTGTCGGCACGGCTGCCCGACCGGTGCCTTGCTCGATCACCTGCGGCTGCACAGCCGGGCCGACCGCTTGTCGTGGCGGGATGGCCTGCTGCTCGGCTGCCTCGCCGTCGCGGCTGCGGTGCACTGGTGGCCGGTATGAGAACGTGTGCGATCGGACTCTGGCTGCTGCTGACGGCCGCGAGTATGGCCGCGGAGTTGCCCACGCTCGCTGGCCCGGCGATGGGGACGACCTACCGGGTGACGCTGGCCGCCGACAGTCCCGGCATGACCCGTGGCGAGGTGCATCGCGAGGTGGAGGCGGTGCTCGCGCGGATCGACCGGGCGGCGAGCACCTGGCGAAATGATTCCGACGCCAGCCGGTTCAACCGAACAGATGCGGGTGAATGGGTGACGGTGTCGGCCGATCTTCTGACGCTCGTTGAAACCGCTCGCGAGATCCACGACCAGTCGGAGGGAGCCTTTGACATCACCGTCGGACCGGCGGGGAGTGGTCGTCCGACCGGGATGCGGCATGTCGTCTCACGATTGTCACCACCGGCACTTCGCAAGAGCGTTCCCGGGATCGCGATCGATCTGGGCGGTATCGGCCCAGGATATGCCGTGGACCGGATCGGCGAGCGGCTCGTCTCCTTGGGGTCGAAGGCCCACCTTGTGGAACTTGGCGGCGAGGTGCGGGCCTGGGGGCAGCCGTCGGAGGGCCGCCCGTGGCGGGTGCGACTGGGAGAATCCGCTGCCGGTCAAGGGCAACCGCAGGAGATCGATCTGGCCGCCGGTGAGGCGGTCGCCACCTCGACCTGCCGCCCGGGCCGCTCCCCAATCGATCCCCGCACAGGCCGGCCGGTGGCAGCATCGCGGCCCCGCCGCACGGCTACCGTCCGGGCCACAACCTGCGCCACAGCCGATGCCTGGGCGGTGGCCGCGATCGTGCTCGACCTCGAGCCGAATGCCGACGGCACGATCACGATGCCGGAGCGGCTTCGATCGGCTCAAGGGCCGTGATGTGCAGGTTCGACACGAGCCGGGCCCGAGATGGGATGCCGTTCCTGTCCGGCGACGCGATGACCATTTCCGTTCGCGTCGGAAAGGCCATCTCCGGGTGTCGCACCTCGTAGGCTTGCCCACTCGAAGTCACCACGCGAAAGGGTTGAAACGGACGCGTGTCGAGCCTTCCTCGAATGGTTTCATAGGTCATCGGTGGTTCTCCCGGAACGGTGGGATGCTGGAACAGATCTCGTGTAGGGGCAGTCACATGATACGAATGTACACCCTCGCGTGCCGTCGTTCAAGCAGCCTGGGCGGCAGGCGTCGCGGTTCGTGTCTCGTCCCATCCCAGCCCGCACCGTAAGCAGCAGAATCGCCCGCCCTCACCGCGGCACCATCCACGCCAGTGGGCCCGACTGCAGCCAGACGAGCAGGCCCATGAGGATCGCAAGCGCCAGACTGTGCGGAAACACCCGCCGCAGGATCGCGCCCTCCTGACGGTGCACGCCCGTCGCGGTGGCCGAGACGACGATGCTCTGGGCGTCGATCATCTTGCCCATCACGCCGCCGGTGCTGTTGGCGGTGCAGATGAGCAGGGGGTTGAGGCCAAGCTGCTCGGCCGTCACGCGTTGCAGGCTGCCGAACATCGCATTGCTCGACGTATCGGAGCCGGTGAGGGCGACGCCCAGCCAGCCCAGCAGCGCCGAAAAGACGGGATAGAGCCAGCCCGACCGGGTGAGGGCCAGGCCGAGCGTGACGTCGGTGCCGGAGTAGCGGGTCACGAATGCCAGCGCCAGCATCAAGGCGATCGTCAGGAGTGACAGCGAGAGTCGCCGCAGGTTTTCCCACCAGATCCCGGTCGCCCGCCGCCAGGGGATGCCGAGCCACGGCACCGCGACCAACGCCGCCACGAGAATCCCCGTGCCGGCGGCGGAGAGCCAGTTGAGCCGATAGACAGCCCGTTCGATTTCGAGTGGCTCCCTGGTGGCCGGCGGCACTTTTGCAATGCGGCCGTCAAGCCTTGGCACGGGGAGTTCCGGGGCCACGAGGCTCTTCGGCAGGAGTGGCATGATCGGGGTGGCGGCGTGGGCTTGGGCGACGGTTGGCGGCACCGCGCGGCCTTCGAGCGTGGCCTTGACCGTCGGCAAACCCCAGCAGAAGACGGCCACCGAGAGAAACGCCCACGGTGCCCATGCCCAGGCGATCGCCCGAGCCGAGTCGTCGTTCGCGTCGCGTTTCATTGCGTTGGTCCCATGCTGCCAGCATTCCCGTGGCTGCCACCAGCGGAGAAACCCGGCGAGCATGACGAGGCTGATGATCCCGGCCACCACATCGACGAGCGCCGCCCCGACGTAATTCGCCATGGCAAACTGCACCGTGGCAAAGGATCCGCCACAGACGAGCACCGCGGGCCAGACGGCGAGCAGCCCCCGCCAGCCGGCCATCGTGGCCACCATCCAGGCCGGCACGATGAGCGAGAAGAAAGGGAGTTGACGGCCGGCCATCTGGGAAATGGCGAACTCGTCGAGTCCGGTCACCTTCGCCAGTGTGATGATCGGCGTGCCGAGAGCGCCGAAGGCGACCGGCGCCGTATTGGCGATGAGGGCGAGGCAGGCGGCCTCGAGGGCGGGAAACCCGGCGCCGGTGAGGAGTGCCGCTGAGATGGCGACGGGGGCTCCAAAGCCGGCGGCCCCTTCGAGAAAAGCCCCGAACGAAAAGGCGATGAGGAGGGCCTGCATGCGATGGTCGGCCGAGAGCCGGGTGACCGATCGCTTCATGATGTCGAGGGCACCTGCCTCGACCGTGAGCTGGTAGAGGAACATCGCCGTCACGATGATCCAGCCGATCGGAAAGAGGCCGAAAGCGGCCCCGTTGAGGGCGGCGGCCAAGGCCGCGTCGGCAGGCATGCCGACGATTCCCACGGCTATTGCCAGAGCGGTGGCAAGGCCTGCCCCGGCGGCCGCGTGGGCTGACCATCCCGCCCCCGCCAACAGCCCCAGCAGGGCCACCAGCGGCAGCGTCGCCACGAGTGTCGAGAGCAGTGGCCAGGACAGCGGATCGTAGACGTGGAGCCAGACCATGGATCGAGAACGCACCTTGGAAAACCTGGTTGGGTGGTGCCAACCACGAAAAAGCCCGCCAAGAAAGGCCCGGAAAGCCGCTAAAATGCGGCGTCGATGAGGGCCCCGGCCGTGAGTGTACGGCACCTTTTCTTACAATGCCGATATTTTTCCCGGATCGCGTCGAACCAGCCCATTGACGGCGGCGTATCGGATCAATAATAATCCGCTAGTACGCGGGGAGGGTTCGAAAACCCCTCAATGCAGCAGCCGGTGCAGAAGTCAGGGCCTCTATCGGCGCCGAGTGTCATGCGGAAGGGATGACTCACGGTTGACGGGTGTCGTGCTGGGTTGAGAGCGAGGGTTTTCGGCGATTTCCCGCGGTTTCGGTTGGTTGATTCGTGATGATCGGGGTTTTCATAGTTTCTTTTCTTTTCATGCCCTTTTGGGTGGAGGTTTCTCATGACAATTTCCAAGAATCGCGGGGGTTTCACCCTCGTCGAACTGCTGGTGGTCATCGCGATCATCGGCACGCTGGTTGGCCTGCTGCTGCCGGCCGTCCAGCAGGCTCGTGAAGCTGCCCGTCGCAGCTCCTGCACCAACCAGACCAAGCAGCTGGCGCTTGCCTGCTTGAACTACGAGAGCACCAGGAAGCGTCTGCCGAGTGC